>JAHEAS010000811.1:1289-2387 GCA_024642645.1 Saprospirales bacterium
GCCTTGTTTGGGTGGCTTTTACTTCGGTAGCGCCGCTGTTCTCTCAATCGGAGGAAGAAAGCCCAAAATGGCAGCTTGGTGGGCATATAAAAAATCTCCAAACCCTGACCAACCTGCCTGAAACTGACCTCAACCTCACCGACGGCCAATTTCACAATCGCTTGAATTTCAAATGGTTTCCCACCAATAGTTTCACTATTGACGCCGAGTTGCGCACCCGCTTTTTTTATGGTGAAACCATCAAGTACACACCTGGCTTCAGGGAGCAACTAGAAAAAGACCCCGGGCTGGTTGACCTCTCATGGGTCATTGCACAATCAAATGGAACTGCCCTGCACACGACCCTCGACCGTATTTATATGGATTGGCACCAAGAGCATTTGAGTGTCCGAGCAGGTAGGCAACGCATTAACTGGGGAATCGCCACCACCTGGAACCCAAACGACCTTTTCAATGCTTTCAACTTCCTCGACTTCGATTACGAGGAACGCCCCGGCTCTGATGCGATTCGGGTGCAATATTTCACCAGTGGCTTTTCTGGTTTTGACCTAGCCATCAATCCCGGTGATTCCTTGGAAGCCTCGGTTGCCGCCGGAAAATATTTTTTCAACAGGCATCAATTCGACGTCCAGGTCTTGGGGGGCTATTTCAAAAAAGACCTTGTCTTAGGATTGGGGTGGGCAGGCAACCTAGGTGACACAGGCTTCAAAGGAGAAGCTTCCTGGTTCCATGCGCCTGATGAAAGGAAAGACAGTAGCGCCGTTATAGCGATCACTGCCCAAGCGGACAGGACATTCGAAGGTGATTGGTACCTCAGCGGTTCCGTGCTTTTCAACAGCGGTGGCCAGTCCAACGCAGTCAGTTTAGAGCAACTACGACAGTTTCGCCTGTCACCTAAAAACCTGATGCCCGGTAAATTTACGTTGAGTTTGCAAGGCTCAAAAGGCATCTCGCCGCTTTTGTCCGTGGGTAGTTCCGTGATTTATTCTCCTCAAATCAACCTGCTGCTTTTCCTCCCAAACCTCAGTTATTCCATCAGCGACAACTGGAATCTCGACCTGATTGGACAAGTTTTTTTTGCAGAAAATAACAAGGGAG
>JAHEAS010000812.1 GCA_024642645.1 Saprospirales bacterium
ACAAATGCAGGATAAGGCGTGGGCAATTGATTCATGAACTTGATACTAACAGTCCTGCCACGGTGCATAGGCGGAGAGTAGCGTTCAATCTCCGGTTGCATTTGGTCATTGAGGAACGAGGTTTTGATTTTCCTAGCGCGATTCTCATAGACCTGCAAAGCCTCTTCCACTGCTTTGAATATCCGTTGCTTTTCATGCACCGAAATAAAAAGAATTGGAACGTCGCTGAATGGAGCAATCTTCCGCTTCATCTCAGCTTCAAAGTCACGGGCCGTATTGGTCTCCTTTGTCAATAAGTCCCATTTGTTCACCAGCAGTACAATTCCTTTATTTCGTTTTTGCGCAAGTCTAAAGATGCTCATATCCTGCGCTTCAATGCCCGTTTGGGCGTCAATCATCAAGATACAAACGTCCGATTCTTCAATGGCCTGGATGGCTCGCATGACAGAATAGAACTCCAAATTCTCGTGAACTTTTGCTTTTTTTCGAATTCCAGCAGTGTCCAGCAGTATAAATTCCTTGCCAAATTTTGAATATTTAGAGTGGATTGTGTCCCGTGTAGTTCCGGCAATATCCGTCACAATATTGCGGTCTTCGCCAAGCAGTGCGTTAACCAACGAAGACTTCCCAACGTTTGGTTGCCCAACAATGGAGAACTTTGGCAACTCAGTTTCTATCACTGCATCTTCTGAAATGTGCTCCGTTACTGCATCCAGCAACTCTCCTGTGCCACTACCAGTCAACGAAGAAACAAAGAACAGTTGCTCGAAACCTAAGCTGTAAAATTCATTGGCGAGCAGGTAACGTTCATGGTTATCCACTTTATTCACGCACAAAAGCACAGGAATTTTGGAGCGGCGCATCAACTTCGTCATGTCCTCATCAAGGTCAGTGATGCCAGTAGTTACATCCACCATGAAGACGATGACAGCAGCCTCTTCGATGGCTATTTTTACTTGTGAGCGTATTTCCTTTTCAAAAATATCTTCAGAATGCTCAACGAATCCACCTGTATCTACCACATTGAATATTTTGCCATTCCACTCGCAAGTGCCATACTGGCGGTCACGGGTCACCCCGGAAGTATCGTCCACGATGGCCTGCCTGCCACCAATTAATCGATTGAAGATGGTCGATTTGCCCACATTCGGGCGGCCAACTATTGCTACTATATTTCCCATTTAACTAATTGAAAATTGAAAATTGAAAATTGAAAATGGCATAATTACCCATTCTCAGTTGTCCACTCTCAATTAAGATTCATATCCAAAATGCTTCAACATTCGCTCGTCGTTCCGCCAATTGTCCCTAACTTTTACATGCAGGTCAAGAAAAACCTTGCTTTCTAGCCAGATTTCAATGGACTTCCTGGATTCTGTGCCGAGTTGTTTGATTGATGTTCCGTTTCTGCCCAAAATTATCATTTTCTGGGTCTCTCTTGATACATAGATTATTGCGTTCACCTCCACAAGGTCTTCCCCTTTTGTGGTTTTAGTTTCTTTAAAACGCTCGACTACCACTTCAGTTGAATAGGGGATTTCTTGTTTGTATTGTTCCAGAATTTTTTCCCGAATGATTTCACTAACAAAAAAGCGTTCGGGGCGATCGGTCAACTGGTCCTTTGGGTAGTATTCTGGGCCTTCTGGCAAAGCCACTTTGATTTGCTCCAACATCTGCTCCGTGTTGGTTTTCTTCAGCGCAGATATTGGGATTACCGCTTTAAAATCTACCCGTTCCGACCACCATTTCAAGTGTTCTTCGATATCACTTTCTTTGGCCTGGTCTATTTTGTTGAGGATAAAAAACTTGGTGACTTCGCTGTCCTTTAATTGTTTCACCACGGGGTCGTTGTCCTCATATTTTTCGTAAATATCCGTGATGAACAAAAGCAAGTCCGCATCTTCAAAAGCAGAAGCAGCAAATCGATTCATAGCCTCCTGCATCTTGTAGGCGGGGTTGCTGATAATTCCGGGCGTGTCAGAAAAAACCATCTGGAAATCATCGCTACTGACAATGCCTATTATACGGTGGCGAGTCGTCTGCGGCTTGGACGTGATGATGGACATTCGTTCGCCCACGAGGGTGTTCATCAGCGTACTCTTGCCGACGTTTGGGCGGCCAATGATATTGACGAAGCCGGAACGGTGTACTAAATTACCTTCTTTCACTTTTCTTTTTTTGCTTTAGTTTTTTGCAGGGCAAAAACCACCACTGCTAATGGCGGCACTTTCACATCTAAACTATATTTCCGCCCATGCTTCTCCTCCTTCTTCGACTTGATGGGCTCATCGTTAAGGATACCTTTGCCGCCATATTTCTCCTCATCACTGTTCAGCACCTCTACCCAAGTGCCACTTTTTGGGCATCCGAAACTGTATTGCTCACG
>JAHEAS010000813.1 GCA_024642645.1 Saprospirales bacterium
TGCTACGCCTGACATTGAAAAATTGGGCAAAACCTTTCACATGAAAAACAACCAATCCGACACAATCCTCGACCTCTTCACCCCCGAAGCTGCCGAGGCATTGGGCATCCGCCAGGGCGGTGGCCTCACCGCCGAGCGCCCCGCCGAGCTGACCTTCGCCAAGGTCAGCGACCTGCCCGTACGCCCGGCAGCCGAGCCGGTACCTGACGAGGAACTGCGTGCCTACTGGCGCACCCTCCGGGCCTTCTTCCGCAGCGGCAAAGGCGGCGAACTGCCCGCACACTGCTATCCCGCATTGTTAGCACCCTACCGAAACAAGCCACACATGGAGCGCAACTTCCCCCTCTGGATGGAGGAGGAAGCAGGCGGCCAGGTCATGCCGCTGCACGAGTTGCTTACGGAGCGCATCGCCCGCTCGGCACCCGGTGAGGGCGAGGCTAAAATATTGAAAGACAACCTGTTGCGACTCGAAGTCATCGTGCGGGAGAAGGTTCAGTACGCTGAGGATGCCTACCAGGCCTTCGCCGTCATTGACGATGCGCTGGAGACATTGGTAGCCCGGCTAAACATTGACGGCGTCGAGGGCGAGACCTTCGCCAACGACGTGAACAACCTGCGCAAGCACATCCCCCGGCAAGGGCTACTCGTGCCCTTTTCGCCGAATGCGCCGTTTTACCTGCTCGCTGCGCTGGTGCGCAATCACCTCACGGCCAAGCGCAAGGTTTTACAGGAAAAAATCAACCGCCTCAACGCCAAACTGAAGGAAATCCTCGCCGTGGAGCAGGATAAAAAACCGGAATCCCACTCTGCGGACAAGCTGCAAGGTTCGCTCGATTTTGCGGAGTCGTATTTCAATTTCGAAGAGCTGTCGTCCGTGATTCCGACGGGCGGTTCGGCGGTCATGCCGGAGGAGCGGCTGCACCGCATCGAAAAAATAGTGGCACTGTTGGAGGACTCGGAAGCTGACTTTTTTCAAAAAAATGCCTGCGTCATCCTCGGCGAGCAACTGGCCGCCAGTGCCAAGGTGGATTGGGAACATGCTTTTGAAAAATGCGCCGTGCTGGTCGCCCCACCGGAGCAGGATTGCCGCTTGGCGATAGACGTTTTTGATAAAAAAATGGCAGAGTACGCCGAGCTTTTTGCCGCCATCCGCACGGCGGAACTGGAAGTTGAAAACAAATATTCCCAAGAAATTCACGGCGACTTTTTTGCCCATTTCGACTGGCGTTCCTTCACGGCGGAGGAGATGGCCGTTTGCCCGCCGGTTTTGCTTTTTGCAAAAGATAATTCCCTGATGGAGAGCGAGTTGAACGAGTTTTCGCAACTGCTTTCCAGCAATCGCCCCATCAAAATTTTAGTCACCAAACAAGGCGTGGAGGAGGCTTCCGAAGGCTTCGCCTATCGGCAGGAACTCGGCGCTATGGCCATTGCCCACCGCAACGCCTACATTTTACAATCGGCATCGGTCGCCCCCGGCAAACTCGTCGAGGGCTTCCGGGCAGGACTGGGCAACTATGCCCCGGCGCTGTTTTACATCTTCTCGCCGACTGGACAGGAGCAAACCCTCAGCGGTCCGAACCTCTGGACGAGCGCTGCCGTCGAGGGCCGGGAGTTCCCCGGTTTTGTGTACAACCACGAGCAGGGCGCCCGCTGGGGCAGCCGTTTCAGCATCGGCCACAACCCACAACCGGAGGACGACTGGCCGCAACATCGCCTCGTTTTTCAAAATGAAAACGGCGATGAAATGTCGCTTGACCTGCCGTTCACTTTCGCCGATTTTGCGGTGCAGGATGCGCACTATGCCGGGCAGTTCCACCTCGTGCCGCCGGAGTTTTGGTCGGACGACCTCGTGCCGCTCGGCGACTACCTAAACCTGCCACCGGAGGAGCTGTACGCCAAAGTCCCCTACATCTGGATGGTGGATGAAAAGAACAATTTGCAAAAAGCCGCCGTCGCCTGGCCACTGGTGCTGACCTGTCGGGAGCGGCTGGATTTCTGGCATTTTTTACAGGAAAATGCAGGCATCCATAGCTACCACGTCGAGCAGGCCACTGGGCGGCTGCGCCAGGAGTTGGATGCGGAGTTTTCCAAAAAAACTGCCCAGCTCGAAGCCGCCCACACCGCCGCCCTCGACAAGGCGAAGGAGGAAGAAGGCCGTGCCGCCATGGAGCGCCTCGCCGCCGTCCTCCTCGATTTGGACACGTCGGAACTGGTCACAACGCCATCCGCCCTGGCGAAAACGGCAGCGCCCAAAGCCAAGTCTGCCGAGCGAGCCGCTGAAGCTGAGGCTCCGAAAGCCGAAGCACCAAAACAGGAAGAGGAAGAAATCCTCATTTCCAGCGAGCCGTGGATTGACACCCCGCTCTGCACCTCCTGCAACGAT
>JAHEAS010000814.1 GCA_024642645.1 Saprospirales bacterium
ACGGGTGCTGGAATTATCGGCCTGAAAGAAGCGATCGAAGATATGGTTCAACTGGTCTTCGGGTATGCCGATGCCTGTGTCTTGTACTTTTAATCTTAAAAATGGTTGGCCATTGCGTTCCACTTCATTAGCATGCAGCACCACCTTTCCATCTTCTTTGGTGAATTTCAGCGCATTGGACAACAGGTTGTAGATGATGTGCTGGATTTTTACCTCGTCAAAATCCATGACCAAGTCCGGTACTTCAGAATAAAAGGTCAGGCGCACCTTTTTCTCGTGGGCCATGGAGTGGAAGGACTCGGTCAGGTATTGCAGGTAGTTGATGATGTCGCTTTGCACTACGTCCATCTTCATCGTGCCGGAATCGAGCTTGGAGAGGTCGAGCAGTTGGTTGATCAGGCGGAGCAGGTTCTTGCTGTTGCGCATGATTAACGAAAATACTCCTTTCAACTTCTCCCGGTCAGAAGCGCCGACTGCTGACTGCCAACTGCCGACTGCCAACTGCTCCGTCATTCCCATGATGACGGTGAGCGGGGTGCGGAACTCGTGGGTGATATTCGTATAGAGCCGGGACTTGAGGGCGTCCAGTTCTTTGAGTCGGGTTGCTTCTGCTTTTTCCAAGTGTTGTTTTACCTGATACTGGTACACCAGATAAACCAACCCAAGAAAAGCCCCGATGTACAGGCACCAGGCCCACCAAGTTTTATACCACGCCTGGTGCACGATGATGTGGAACTGCCGCTCTGAACTCTCATAATTTTCAGGTAATATACCTCCCCGAACGTGCAAAATATACTCACCGGGAGGAAGATTGTCGTACCGGATGGTATTAGAAGTGGACGGATTAGACCAACCCGATTCATAGTTTTCCAGCCACCAGGTGTAAGTATTCTTTTGTGCGTCCCGAAAATCTGCCACAAATACCTCCATGCTGAAATACCTGTGATTGGCGTAAAGATGAAATGTGGAGGCGCTTGACAAGCCCTCATAAGTATGGACGATAGCTTCCTTTTTGGTATCATACCGGAAAAACTGGGAAACTTGGATAAGGAAACTTTCATCGAGCCGGGCTTCCGTGACCAATTGCTTCGGGTCGAACACGAAGAGGCCTCCCACTGACCCGAAATACAATTTGCCTTCGTTGTCTTGAAAAGTTGAAAGCCGGTTGAACTCTGTTCCAGACTGGGCGGGAAACATCTGAAAATTGCGCAGCTCACCGGTCTCCACATCCAGGCGGTATAGGCCCTTGCCTGTGCCCAGCCAGCAAAAAGCCTTGTTTTCCCGCTGTATGGAATAAACGTACGATGGCGCACTGTTAGCCATTAAATGGTAGGGAGCTTTGGTGAATTCCCTGGTTTTTAAGTTCATTTTACTGAACCCTGAAGGATGGCCAATCCACAACTGTTGATTATCATCTTCATATAAAGCCAGTGTGGTATTGAGCATCCCGTAAGTTTCGCCCCCAAATAACCGTTGTACCACAGTGCCATCCAAATCCAATTCATAAATCCCACTTTGTGTAGTAGCCATAAATAAAGTGTGGGTCGTAGGGCTGAGATAAAACTGGCTAACCTGATTGAATTTATTGGATGGTGTATCATCAAAAGTAGCTATGAATGACAATGTTTGCGTTTTGAAATCATAGCGGTATAATTTAATCGGCTCACCTAAATTATTTATATTTCCACCATCTGCTATCCACATTTGGCCGTTGTCTATGTCAATATAATGCGTGATACGCTGGATATTCGTATTGGGCATCAAAGCTTTGATTTTGCCCGTCAGCGGGTCTATTTCCAAGGCATTGAAATATAGTTTTTGGTTGTAAAAACTCAGGCTGTATGCATACTGCAGTTTTTCTGGCAAGTCCAAAGTCAGATTGCTCAGTTTGCCACTGGCCATGTCCATTTTTTGAATACCATAATCATAGGCAAAGTATAGATTGCCTTTACCATCGCTTGCCATCCCCCTTATCGAACAGGTGTTGTTGTTGCAGAAATCATACGTTTTTTTACTGGATAAATAATTGGTAAAAGGCAAAACCGGGCTGGAAAATTTGAGCACATCGCCAGTAGTCATCGACATCCATATTGCACCACTTTTATCCTCTATTATAGAGGTAATAAATTCCTGGAAATACGCAAGCTCAGGATGTTGTTGCAGTATGTATTTTGAATAGTCAATCACTTTTCTGTCATCCAGTGAAAAATAGTTCAATGCCAATGCATCACCACCAATCAGCCAGTAATGATTACCTGTCCCAATAACCATATTAAAGCTGATACCATTCAATTCTGGATATGGATGAACCGTAAATGCAGTATCCCCCGGCGCCAGTCTATAGAGGGCCTTGTCATATCCGCCCGTTTTATTGTTTTTGAC
>JAHEAS010000815.1 GCA_024642645.1 Saprospirales bacterium
TAGTTGACATTGGCATTTTACAATCGGATTACTATGAAAATAAAATTTACCCTCCTTCCCTTCCTTCTTGTTTTATCTGGCGGCCTACTTTATGGGCAATCTGGCAAAATATTCACTGCCGAAGATTACGACCGTGCTGTTGCCAGGTTGGGCAGCAATGCCGGCAAATTGGTGGACAATGCCATTCGGCCACAGTGGTCGGCGGACAACCGGGTTTGGTATAGTTCGGCGGTGAACGGCCAGACAAAATACGACTTGTTTGACCCAGCCAATGGGAACAAGGTGTCGGCAGACTCCGAAAAGGAACTGTTTGAGAAAGCCTCCATTAAAAAAGAAGCGAGCATTGCCTTCTCCCGGTTGGAGGTGCCTTCGCCGGATGGTAAGTATGTCGCCTTTATCCGAGACTGGAACCTTTGGCTGCGGGAAGTCGCCACCAAGCAGGAGCGGGCATTGACCACCGACGGCATCCCCGATTTTGGTTACGCCACCGACAATGCGGGCTGGAAACACAGCGACAAGGCCATTCTGAGTTGGTCGCCAGACTCGAAGCGGATTGCTACTTTCCAGCAGGACCAACGGCATGTAAGCGACATGTATTTGGTGAAAACGACGGTGGGTGCGCCGGAAGTGCAGCAGTGGAAATACCCGCTGCCGGGCGATTCGGACATTATTCGGATTTACAGGGTCATTATCGAGGTGGACAATGCCAAAATGGTGCGCTTGAAAATGGGGTCGGATGCGAGAAGAAGTACGCTGTGCGATGATATATCCTGCGAGGGCGGCTTTGATGATGTGGCCTGGAGCGATGACGGCAGGCAGTTGGTGTTTGTTTCCACCAGCCGTGACCATAAGCAGGAAAATATACGGATGGCCAATTGTGAAACAGGGGAAGTGCGGGATATTTTCGAAGAAAAAGTAGCTACGCAATATGAATCGGGGCAGGGTGCCATTAATTGGAAGTATTTCTCCAAAACCAATGAAATTATCTGGTATTCGGAAAGGAGCGATTGGGGGCATTTGTACTTGTATGACGCAACGACGGGCCAACTGAAAAGCCAAATCACTTCGGGCAATTATGTGGTCCGGGAAGTCCTGCTGGTGGATGAAAAGAACCGGGTCATCTATTTCATCGGGGGTGGAAAGGAAGCAAACGCCAACCCTTATTACCGATACGCCTACCGGGTGGATTTCAGTGGTAAAAACCTGACTTTGTTGACCCCTGCCTTGGGCGATCACAGTGTCCAGTTTTCCCCCAATGGAAAATACTTGATTGACACCTATTCTCAGCCCGAGGTCCCCCCAGTGTATGAAGTCAGGGACGCAACCGGGAAATTGATAACTAACTTGGCAAAGGCAGCTGTCTCCCGGCTTCAAGCAACTGGCTGGAAGCCACCATCGCCGTTTATGGTCAAATCGGCGGACAACCAATGGGATTTGTATGGGCTGATGTACACGCCACCCAGTATGGACCCTGCGAAAAAATATCCCGTAATTGTTTACATCTATCCGGGGCCGCAAGGAGGCAGCGTGGGTTCCTGGAGCTTTCAGGCGGGGCGTGGCGACCACCAAGCACTGGCGGAGTTGGGGTTTGTAGTGGTGCAATTGGAGGGGAGCTGCAATCCCGATAGGTCGAAGTCCTTCCACGATGCCTGTTACGGCAACATGGGCGACAACACCTTGCCCGATCAGGTAGCAGGGTTGCAACAGTTGGCAGCAAAATACCCGTTCATGGATTTGGAAAAGGTTGGCATCTGGGGGCACTCGGGTGGGGGCTTTGCCACGGCTGCCGCCATGTTTAAATATCCCGATTTCTTCAAGGTCGGCATCTCGGAATCCGGCAACCACGACAACCGGAATTATGAGGACGACTGGGGCGAGCGATACATTGGCTTGGAGACGAAGGACGAAAATGGCATTTCCAATTATGAGCAACAGGCCAACCAGGTTTTTGCCAAGGATTTAAAGGGGAAACTGCTGCTCATACACGGCGGCATGGACGATAATGTGCCGCCTTATAATACCTATTTGGTGACCGATGCATTGATTAAAGCCAATAAAGATTATGATTTCATATTGCTCCCCAATGCCCGTCACGGCTATGGCAAAGACGGCTATTATATCATGCGCCGGCGGTGGGATTATTTTGTGCAGCATTTGATGGGGGCCACGCCACCGAAGGAGTATGAGATAAAAGTGGGGGTTGGGCCTTGAGCACACAGAGAATTAAATTTCTTTGCTTTTGCTCCTTATGGCTGCCCTTCCAAAAGCGGCGACAACCAAGGTGTGAAAGGTCAAAAGTCAAGGAATTTAATTTACACTGTACGGCGTATTATCTAACCTAAGCTGCGGATGCTGGTTGATATTTAGCAGCTTGGGGGTA
>JAHEAS010000109.1 GCA_024642645.1 Saprospirales bacterium
CCGGTGGCGGCATCCACCATCTCGGCGATATGCGCCCCACCGACCCGGGAGGCGGTTTCGAGGAAGTAAAACTGGCCGTCTTCCTTGGACTTGATAAACTCCGTGTGCGAGGCGCTGTACCGCATTCCGAAGGCCTTCATCACTGCTTCGTTGTGTTTTAGCAGGGCTTTTTCATCGGCACCGCCATGCTCACAGATGACGGAGCGGAAGATGCCGCCGCCGTGCGCCACGTCCCACGGCGTGCTGAGGTATTGCGCCACGCTGGTGAAGACCGACTTGCCGTCCACCGTCAGTGTGTCCACGTGGAAGATGTCGCCGGGGCGGTACTGCTCGGCGAGGTGGAAGTGTCGGTCTTCGCCCAGTTCATGCAAGACCTTCCAAAGTTCGTCGGCGCTGTTGACCTTACGGATGCCCTTCGCTGCCGCCTCGAAACGGGGCTTCACCATGTAAGGTGGTTTAACCCGCTCGGTGAACTGCCGCACCTCATCATCATTGAAAAGCGCCGTGAATGCTGGCACATTGATACCAGCTTCGGCTGCTTTTATGCGCATGGCCAGCTTGTCCCGAAAGTGTCGGGCGGTGGTTTGGCCCATGCCAGGTATGCGAAAATGCTCTCGAAGTTCGGCAGCCTCTTCTACGTCGAAGTCGTCGAGCGCCACGATGCGGTCCACTTTGTTGGAGCGCATGAAATGGGCTAGCCCAGCGATGAAATGCTCCATGTTCCAAGTACCGTGTTCCACTTCATCCATGAAGAAAATATCGTCAATGACGTCACGGGGCCAAGGGTCTTGTTCCGTTTCTTTAGCGGTGATAAGGAAGACCTTGTTGCCTTCGGCCTTGCAGTAGCGGAGGAATTCGGTGCCTTTAAATTCGCAGGAGATGCAGAGGAATGTCATTCGAGATAGATTTATGGTAATTGAAAGCTGGTCAAACTTGGCTTGGGCAAATTCAGTCGGGGCAAAATAGGGAGAAAACCAAACCGCTCCACTTTTTTTCAAATATTGGTCACAGAGAATTAAATAAAAAAGGTGCAAAACAATTGATAATCAATGCTTTGCACCTTTTTTCTATTTTTTAAGAAGGCTGACTTAACTGGTCTATTGTTTTTTCATCTCCGAAAGCCGCCTTTTGATTTCTTCCACAAGCTGACTTTGCAGGTCAATCTTCTGGGTGGCATCAGCCTGCTGTTCTTCGTTTTTTACGATGTTTTCCTTGGCCTGTTCGATTTTCTTTTCAGCATCTTCGATGTCCTTATGGTAGCCATTGTTCTGACGCTGGAGTTTGTCCATATCGTTCTTGTAGGACTTGAGCCTTTTTTCGGCATCATCCAATTCGTTTTTTGTGTTTTCCACTTTCACCTCATGGGCAAATTTCAGGAGCATGTCTTCTGCCTCTCGGTACTGTTGCTTTCGGCTTCCATCAAGGTATTCGTCGCCGAGGTCGTACCAAGTGAGCAGTTCGACATAGCCGTCCATGTTGATGGTGGTGCGGGAATAAATGGTCAGCGTATTCACCCCGCCAATGCCGACGATGGAGGCACCGGTGGTTACGTCTTCTTTACCACCCCTGACACCTTTGGTTTTGCCGCCGTAATCTTTCATGAAGTCTTTCCACGTTTTTTCAACGAGCTTTTCGCTGGTAACTTCGAGGATGACGATGAGGGCGTTGTTCGTGCCGTTTACCATGTTTTCTTCGCTTTCGTACACCTTGCTGGTGAAGGATGGCTGATTCTTTTGGGTGCCTATCGGCTCCATATCCACCACTTGACTGAAAACGTTGGAACTAAAAATTGCGAAGCAAAAGGAAAGAAATAGGGGAAGAGTTTTCATGATTTGAAATTTTGTGATGTTTGATTTGACTGGTTTTGTGCTATAGCGTCGTGCTAATTTGTCAGAACAAGCGATACATTTGCGCTGACATGATGGACAAACCTTGGCACAAATATCTGATATTCGGCCTATACTGTGTGGCAATTTACTTCCCGGTGTTTCTGCACCTCGACTGGCAGCTGATGAACAACTGGGACGAATCGCTTTTTGCCATGCGGGCTGCTTATATGTCGGAGGAGGGCCACTACCTGCGTGATTATAGCCTTTGGGTGGATGGCGGTATGCTCCATCGCAGCACTAAACCTCCCTTTACAACCTGGCTCCAGGTCCTTTCTTTTAAGGCTTTTGGCATCAACGAGTTGGCGTTGCGCTTACCCATTGCGCTTTGCACGCTGGGCTTGACGATGCTTTTTCCGTGGTTTTCAAGAAAAAAATTGGGGAGTGTTAATCTTGGCTACTGTGCTGGCTTCGTATTGGTCACCTCGCTGGGTTTTGTGCGGGAGCATGGCAGCCGCACCGGCGACCAAGATGCTGCACTGGCATTTTATATGCTGGCTGGGGCAATGGCATTCTACAATTATCTGGACGCTACGGAACAACGAAAACGCCACGGCTGGTTGGCAGTTTTTACCATCACAACTATCGCCGCTGTGATGACGAAATATGCCTTCGGGCTGTTGTTTTTTCCGGCATTTTTGATTTACGCCATTTATAAAAAACAGCTTTGGAGCCTGCTGAAACGAGGCACTACTTGGCTTGCGCTGTTGGCTGTTGTGGTATCACTGGGCGGTTGGTTGGCTTACATCGAACATCAGTTGCCGGGGTTCGTAGAGCAGGCTTTCCATCATGAAATGACCGACCGATATTCCACGGCCTACGCAGGGCATGACCATCCCTTTAATTATTATTTTTTGCGTTTTTGGGAAGATAATTATTTCATGCCATGGTTGCTTTTGCTACCTGTGCCATTGTTTTTGTTGTTTTCAAAACAGCGTTCCAGCCTTCGGGATTTCAGCCTGTTGATGTTTCTCTGCGTCGTGTTGGAGTTGCTGGTCATTTCGTTCTCAAAAACAAAAACCGACCATTACGACATGGTAATTTACCCACCAATGGCCATGCTGGCGGGTGTTGGGCTGTACCAGTTGGGTTTGGCAGCCAGGCAGCTTTGGCAAGAAAAAAGCCTTCGCCCCGTGGCGCTTGCAGCGGCGATTTTCACCACGATTCTGCTATTCGTGATGCCCTACCGAGCAATCATAAAACGGGTTTACAAACCTGAGGCACGTGACCGAACGATGGCTTACGGTTATTTGCTTCAAAAAATACAAGAAAAACAGCCAGACTTCAAGCAGTTCACCATACTTTCCGCTGTTTACAATGGGCAAGTTGACTATTACGCTGGATTATTGAAGCGCAAAAAAGGATATAAAATCAAACTCAGCGAGCATCCGAAATTAGTGGAAGTGGGGGACACTGTCATAGCTTGCGAGCCTCAAATGCTCGATACGCTGAAGGTGCGCTACGAGCTCAATATCATTGAGACCGAGGGACGGTGCATTTTGGCGATAGCCACGGGGAAGAAGGAAGCTATATTTGAAAATGGAGAATTGAGAATTGAAAGCGGGAGTGGAAAATAATTCTCCATTTTCCATTAATCAAAGGTCAATATTAGGCCGTACGTTTTCGCCACTTTCGTAAAATTCGGTGATGATTTTGACGGCCTCCTCTGGTTCGTCCACCACCCAAAACAGGTCGAGGTCGGTGGGATTGACGTTTTGTTCCCGCTCCAGCATGACCGTTTTTATCCATTGGACCAGTCCTTCCCAGAAGCTTTTTCCGAATAAAATAATGGGTACCCGTTCGATGCGCTTGGTCTGCACAAGCGTCAACACCTCGAAAATTTCGTCGAGGGTGCCGAAGCCGCCGGGCATCACGACGAAGCCCTGAGCATATTTCACAAACATGACTTTGCGCACGAAGAAATAACGGTGCTCCAGGTTTTTGTCGTTGTCGATATATGGGTTGTGGTTTTGCTCAAAAGGCAAGTGGATGTTCAGCCCCACGCTTACACCGCCGTACAACGATGCGCCCTTGTTGCCGGCCTCCATGATGCCTGGGCCTCCACCCGTGATGACGCCCCAACCTGCTTCCGTGAGCAAGCGGGCAATGTCAACTGCTGCTTTGTAATATTGGTTTTCGGGTTTGGTGCGTGCCGAGCCGAAGATGGAAACACAGGGTCCAATTTTGTTAAGCCGCTCAAAACCGTCCACGAATTCCGAAACCACTTTGAACATCGTCCAAGAGTTTTCGCCTTTAAGTTCGGCCCACTGCTTCATCTGGTGCTTGGCCACGATTGGCACGTTGGTTTGATTGTCGCTCATTTTATGAAAGTAAAAAATTCAAAATAAAGGGTTTGTTGAAAGCCGAGTTGGGCTTTTTCGCTGCAAAGAAATTGTTTTTAATGAAAAAAGCCTGCCGGAATTTGCTTCCAGCAGGCTTTTCGTCACAGCGATAGTCACACGACTGCCAACTGCCAACTTCATCACTCTGGCCGCTGGAACGGACCGACGTAGTTCAGTACGTCCTCATCAGTGATTTCGACCCCGCTGAGGATAATGAGGCGCTCAACCACATTGCGGAGCTCCCGGATATTGCCCGTCCAGTTCACGTTTTGCAAGGCAACAAGTGCTTCTTTCGTGACCTTTTTGGAGGCAATTCCGTATTCGGTACAAATCTGTTCGATAAAATGCTCCACCAGCATCGGGATGTCGCCTCGGCGATCGTTGAGCGGTGGTACTTCGATGATGATGACGGCGATACGGTGGTAAAGGTCCTCACGGAAACGCTTGGCTTCGATTTCTTCCCGGAGGTCTTTGTTCGTGGCGGCGAGTACTCGCACGTCCACCTTGATTTCCTTTTCGCCACCGACCCTTGTAATTTTGCTTTCCTGCAATGCACGCAGGACTTTTGCCTGTGCATCGAGGCTCATGTCTCCAATCTCGTCGAGGAAAATGGTGCCGCCGTTGGCTTGCTCAAACTTGCCAAGGCGTTGTTTGTGGGCTGAGGTAAACGAGCCTTTTTCATGGCCAAAAAGCTCGCTTTCAATGAGTTCCGAAGGAATAGCGGCGCAGTTCACCTCGATGATGGGGCCTTTTGAGCGGTTGCTTTTTTCATGAATCCAGCGGGCCACAAGTTCTTTGCCTGTGCCGTTGGAACCCGTGATAAGCACCCGAGCTTCCGTCGGGGCAATCTTGTCGATGGTCTCTTGGATTTTCAACATGCTGGCCGACTCGCCAATCATCTCCTGCGTTTTGTAGTGGGAGACTTTTTGCTTCAAAACCTTGGTCTCGGTAATGAGGCTGGACTTGTCGAGGGCATTGCGCACGGTGATGAGCAAGCGGTTGAGGTCTGGTGGTTTGGAGATGAAGTCAAAAGCACCTTTTTTCACAGCTTCCACCGCCGTATCAATGTTGGCGTGACCGGAAATCATGACCACTGGGGTGTCCGGTGCCAGGGTTTGGATGCGTTCGAGGGCCTCCATTCCATCCATTTTTGGCATTTTGATGTCCATCAGGATTACGTCGTACTGCGTTTTTTTCAACTGTACGAGGCACTCCAGCCCATCGCAGGCTTCGTCCACCTTGAACTTCTCGAATTCAAGGATTTCTTTTAGTGTACGCCGAATGGGTACCTCGTCGTCAACAATTAAAACATGTGCCATAGTGAGATTATTCTTTAATTATCTTTGGTTTACGTATTTCAATTTTCGTCTATTAATACAGCCCATTTTGTACGCCAAAGGTAGGCATTTGGTTGCAAACCATTTTTAATACGTTGCGCCAACTGCTCAAAAATTCGGGCATTGCGCTGTGTTCTGCTGTAAAAAGAAACTCGGTGAAAAGGAACTTGGGTGTTCTTTAACTTGAGGAGGAATGACGATGGGTGAGCTTTCGAAATTTTCTTGATGAGCAAAGATAGTAATAATTGTCAATTGTTGTAAAAAGTAAAAAAGAAAAGCCACTCCCGGTTTTGCGCAGGAGTGGCTCATAATTAAATGTAATGAAAACTTGACGGTATTAATAGCGAATGCCGAATGATAGACTCAATTGGCATCCACCACTTCGCCTGACCCCGAAATATGCGAGTTGATGGTCGGGTAGCCTTTGAAATAAACATTGCCGCTGCCGCTGATGCTCACATCTAGCACCTCCAGCACGTGTACCGAGGCATTACCGCTTCCGCTGATACTTATGTCTGCTTTTTCTACTGGCATATTGAACGCATGTAGGTCACCGCTGCCACTGATGTCAAAGTTGAAGCGTTCGGCCTCACCCTCCAATTCTACTCTACCGCTCCCACTGATTTTACCGTCCACTTCTTCAGTGTGCAGCCCAAGGCACAGCAAACCACTGCCGCTCACCCGCAACACGATGTCTTGAACCGTAAAGAAATTATCACCCCGGATTTCGCCTGAGCCAGCCACTGAAAGATACTTGATATCTGGCATGGTGATGTAGATTTCAAGGTCGTAGTTCCGCATACAATGGTCGAACTCAATAGTCCAGGTACCGTCATGCACGTCTCGTTCCAGTTCATCAATGACGTTTTGCTCTCCCTTGGCGACCACTTCGAATATATCACCCTGGGTGATATGGACTTTTGCATCGATGTTAAGTTTTACACCCGTAAAACCGGAAACGTCGATTACCCGCTCCACTTCCGGGCCTTCACCTTTGTCGCAGTTCCAAAACGAACCGTCGTCATCAATATGACAGGATGGTGTTGTTACCACAATGCTACCCAAAAGGAGCATCCAATAAAAAACTGATTTTTTCATGGCTTAAGATTTTAGTTAGGACAATTGCTTATTTAAAGTCGGTTTTGTCGTAAGTGAATGATATTCAGTTGGTTAAGATTTGATTTTTGTCACTTTCTATGCACAGGAGCGCCTAGCACTCAAAACTCCACCCGGTAATTGAACACTGGGAAGAACCCCGTCTGAGTATAAGTCTCGATTTGCTTCGTCCCGTTGTCGTAATACTGGAGGTACGTGTTTAGCCGCCCTGTCACGTTCTGTATGTCGAGGAGTATGGTGTGCGTCATGCGTTGCTTGTTGATTTTGTAGCTCAAACCCACGTCGAAGCGCCAGTAGTCGCCTGCCTTGACTCCGAAGGGTTGGTCTTCCAACAGCACCTGCTCGCCCTTTTCGATAGAGGCGGCTAGGTCAATCGGCGTGTAGCGACTACCACCGGCCAGCAGCGCTTTGCCGTTGATGCCGATGATGTTCCGTTTGTTTTTACCTACCTTGAACTCCTTGCCACCGAGTGCATGCAGTGTGTAGCGCCCATCGAAGCGGGTTGGATACTCGATGCCGTTCACGGGCGTGTACAGCGAGCGGTACACCGAACCGGTAAGCATGAAATAGTAATTTTTCGTAAAAAATTTCTCAAGTGTCAGGTCCACTCCGTAGTTGCGGCCCTTGCCTTCGTTCCCAGTTTGTTCCGCAGAAATCAACTCCCAGATGTCGGCGTAATTAACGAAGGAATTGGTGCTGCCAGGCACAGTCTCCACTGGTACATCGAAGAGGTATTGGTAGTACACCTCCGCCTTCAATCTCATGTCGGTACCAAGGCGCTGGTCGTAGCCGAGCACAGCGTGCATGGCCTTGGTCAATGCCAAGTCAGCGTTGCCGTGGCGGTCGGTTCCGTCTATCAATTTTCCATCCAGCACATAGGCAGCTAGGTGCTCCCGCTTGCTATGCAGGCCCACGGCTGCGCTCAACGACTGGCGGTTGTTCATTTTGAAATCCATTGCGACCCTCGGCTCAATGGTCATTTTTTGATTCAGCAAAAACATGGAGTAGTGCAAGCCCGTGTTCAGCGTCCAACGCTCATCGAAGCGGTGTTTCCATTGGCCAAATGCCTGCAAAAAACCACCCTCGCCGTGGTTGTCGAACAGCCGGATGAGCTTGTCGCCCTTGTCTTCGTCAAAATTGTCATCGTCGTCATACACGAAAGTGAACTTCGAGTAACTGTAAATCCCGCCCGCCCGCAGCGTGTTCCGGGCATCGAACTTGCGGTTGTAAGTCGAACTGATACGGTAGGTGTAATTCCGAACGTCGTATCGAGAGTCCTTGTGCTTTTCGTAATTTTTTGCGGTGTCAAGCCAGTATCCATCGCCTTGGTCGGTCTCCCGGCTCACCACGGCCACGGTGCGGAGGTAGCTATTGTTCGAGAGCAGGTAGCGGTGCGACAGGCCGACAGTTGCGGTTGAGGCTGTCTCCTTGAACCCCCATTCGCCGTAATCGCCTTCCCAAATGGTACTGTCTTTTTTCGGGTAAAACTGGGTACCGTTTTGCCCTGCCAAACCGAAGAGCGCAAATGTGCCTGCCCGCTCGGTCGGCAGGTTGAATTTGAAGGAAATGTCCGAGTACTTCGGTGTCACATCCCCAGCGATATTGATGCCAGCGGCACTCAGCATCCCCAGCGTTGCGTAGCGATAATTAACTAAATACGAGCCTTTTCCGCCTTGCCTGAACGGCCCTTCCAAAGCGCCTTCCAAGCCAAGCGCCCCGAACATGAGTGCATATTCCCGTTTCTCATTATTCCCATTTCGCATATTGAGGTCGAAGACGCCAGAGAGTGCATTACCGAACTCGGAAGGGAACGCCCCTGTATAAAAATCAGAATTGGACAGCGTGCTGCTGCTCAACATGCTGATACCGCCGCCGCTACCACCAATCGAGCCGAAGTGGTTCGGGTTTGGGATTTCGACACCCTCTAGGCGCCAGAGGATACCACTCGGCGAGTTGCCCCGCACCACAATTTCGTTGCTCAGGTCGTCGGAGGAGCCGACGGCC
>JAHEAS010000110.1 GCA_024642645.1 Saprospirales bacterium
CAATGATTTAAGTCAGCCAGTAAAACCGACATGGCTAAACAGTTTAAGGCCGTTTAACCATGTCGGAATCGAAAAATAAATTACCTATGGGATACTAACTGATTCAAGTTTTGGAGGAATGGCATCCGGGCAGCGGAATGCCCACCTGCCCGGAGCTGTCCACTACCTTACCTAAAATTGTTTAGTAATACAACCAGCCCCAAGACATCAAATGCGACTTTGCAAAAGGTTCAAAAATTGGACTTACAAAGTTGTTCGGGTCACCTGTCCAGCGCCAGTTAATAGTTCCGTCGCCGTCCATGTTTTTGTAATAGCCAGTACTATATGACCAACACATCTTGTCGGGCCTAAGCGGGTTACAAATACTAATCTTAGAATCTATAGATACGGTGCCATCTTCATTGACTGTGCTGGTAAATTGATTTTCGTAGGGACGCCAGTGCAAACTGCCGTTGCCTTTTTTAAAGGAACCATTGTGCCAACCATCTTGAACTCCTGTTTCCATTCCACAGACATAATCTGTATAGAATTGCTTCATCGGTCCAAAACCATCAACATCGGTATTACCTGCCCATAAAGCTACATAGCCAACGTATTGGGATGCGTCATTGCAAAAATCCAATCCAGGCATATCAACCGCAGGACAAATTTCAGCAATCGGTGGATTGTCGCAATTGCTCAGCAGTGGGTACTTTCCTCCCTCAACGTAGCCGGAGGCAAAAAATGGGTGCCACTCACCAGCTTCACGACCTTCCACTGCTACAGTGGCAGGTGTGTAGTCAGGTTTGCTTGTATAAAATTCAGCTTGCTCAGCTTCCGTCAGGTGCATTGCTATTTCGGTAGGGATCTTCACGTATTCTGAGGTAGGGTTGTTTTTCGTTACCTGCATTAAAGATTCGTCTTTCGTACAATTGACCAAGAACATGGTCATTGCCGTCAGCATGCAGACGAAAAAACCGGTTTTTAAAAGGGCATTTTGCGTTTTCATGATAAACTTTTTAATGGTTAATAAATAAGGGATTAAGAATCAATTATCGTTTCAAAGAGCTCTTGTTATTGTCGATAATCAGCAGCAATATGCATATTAAGCCAATTTTAAATTTGTCTGGGCGTCTCAAATATTTGTCTGTGTATCCTAAAAATGAAATCATGGTATATTTCTCTCCATTCCTGTATCAATGGTACTTAAAATGTGATATTATATGACTGAAATATCCTACCCAAAATATTTTTTTCAGAAATATCCGAGCAAGTATAAATTGATTCCAATAAGGTGATTTTGGTATCCAGTATATGAACTCGTAACAAGTCTATTATTTGGCAGTAACTGGAGGTTCAAACTCAACATCCGAGCACGGAATGAAAATAAAAACAGGCGGCGGATTACTCCGTCACCTGTCAGTTGAATTGAAAATGTTAATTAATAAAACTACATTTTTGTTTGCCCATTACCACGCTTTCAACGCTAGAATTCTTCGTAATTGGGCAAGTCTTCTTTAGCATCGCAGACCCGAAGCCGTACAGTTTTCCGTACCCGCTGGAAGTCAGAAATTCGGGTTACTGTCACAGTTGCCGAACGAGCGCAGAAGCAGGCAAGCACAGGACCTTTGCCTGCTATAGCTCCATTAACCTCCCACAAGTAGGAGTACCCTCCTGGCAGAACATTTTCCTTTTCATTGCTATCTTTAATTACCACTCGCAGCGTTACGCTCGGCTGTGTTGTTTTACACTTGGAAATTAAGATATCTACATTGAAAGGAGCAGGCCTTTGATTAGGTTGAAGCGCTGGGTCTTCGTAAACATCGCTTGCAAGCATCGCCCCGAATTCAGGAGAACCTATAGCATTGCTCTGTGGGAAAATGACTTCTTTCTCGTAAGCTAAAAATATCAAGCCTCCCGTCAATAATATGACGAGCAGCAGGCCTAAACTAGATTTTTTTGATAGGGATTTCATGGATAAATTATTTGTGGAAGCGACTTTGGAATTTACCACAGTGGCTTTGCTGCGCATTCCACAATCCTTCCTGGTTATGGTATATTGTTTTGGAATTTATTCGCACTGTTTAACTCTTCCATAAGTATTGGATTTTTAGTTTTACTTGACATACTCTTGTTGAAAGCAGTACTAAGTTAAAGGCTTATATTAAGGGAATTTGACTCCCTGTCTCAAACATTTGTCAATGCGGCTCTTTTTCTGTATCCACTGGCGCTTATTCCATATTTTTGGTGAAAACAGCGGCTGAAATGAGCTAGGTTTTTAAAGCCTACTTCCAGTGCTACTTGGGAAATACTTAATGAGGAGGTGAGAAGCAATCCTTTGGCTTTCCCCAACCGATAACCCTGTAGGAGGTGCGCCACAGGCTCACCGGTAAGTGCTGATATCTTTCGATAACATTGCGCCCGACTCATATTGAGTGCACGGCAAATTTCTGTGATGTCAAAATTTTCCTCCGTGTAGTGTTCACCGAGCACTTCCAACAAATTCTTCCTGAGTTCATCCTCAGCTGGTGAGTGCTGTTCGTCATTTAAAAATGGTTCCAGCCCATTGGAATAGCGCCGGTGCAGGGTCTTCCTCAGCGTCAGTAGTTTGCGCAGCCAAACTAGCATTTCTTCTTTATCGAACGGCTTTGTCAGGTAGGCATCGGCACCATATTCCTGCCCGTCGATGCGGCATGAGGCATCTTCATTTTGTGTGAGCAAAATGATAGGAACATGGCATGTTCGCTCCTCCTTTTTTAGCATTTCGCAAAACTCGGCGCTATCAACACCGGACAACATTGTATCGGAAATGACAATATCTGGCACTAGCTCAATTGCCCTTTTTAGACCTTTCCGAGCATCGAATGCCACCTCGATTTGGTATTTTTCTGAAAGAAATGATTGTAGGTAACGCAACAAATCACTGTTGTTTGCAACAAGCAAAAGAATTGGGCCTATTGTGGATGGTTGAGCAGTACCTGCCAGCTTTTTCTTACTTGTTACAGACAAGTTGGCCTCACTGGGCAGTCCATTTTCATCCTCAGTTGGCGATAATTCCTCAGTCCACTCCCTTGGTTCCAGCTTGGAGAGGTTGGGCATTTGTTTGACGAGCTGTAGCAGACTGCGCCCATTCCGTTCTATCATTTGCATACCCTCCGAATACCAGACTTTTGGGTCGTCTTTAATCTGTTTTACCATGCCCAAAATAACCGTGAGCGGTGAGCGGAATTCATTAGATATGTCGGTGTAGCATTTTGATTTCTCGTCGACCACACCCTTTAGTCTTTCGGCCTCCTGGTGCTCCTGTTCCAATTCTAGCATCAAATGCTGTTGCCTTCTTCTTTGAAGTAAAAAGGCGCCCAATACCCCCACTGCTATCATCGTGTAGAACAAGTAGGCCCAACGGCTCGCCCACCAAGGCGGGCGTATATCGAAACTCCATTCCGTCAGCTGCATGGGCTGGTCAAGCGCCATCAATTGAAAAGTGTACTTACCGGTAGGTAAGTGCGTGTATCGAACAGGATGCTCAGAAGTTTCTGCCCAGTTTTCATCGAATCCTTTCAGTCGGTAGCGCAAATTGGTATTGCGCACTTTTTCAAAAATTCCGTCTGCAAATTCGAAAACCAAAGTGTTCTCCTGATGCCGCAATCGCAATGGGTTCTTGGAACCAAGCGCAGCATTTTGGACCATCTTTCGTCCATTGACAGTTAAGGAAAACAAATCCTGGGAGGACAGCAGCTGGTTATTGCCAAACCTATTTCCATCGAACTGTTGCTGGTTTGTTTTTTCAAAAAAGTTTGGTAGATATTGGTTGGAAGACGCTTGACTAATAGCAGTATCAAGCAAAAAAAGGATACTGAAAGTGAGGAGCATAAACTTCCAAAAGTAAGTGGGAGTGGTTCTATGGAGTACCATTTTTCTTGGTTTTTGGGTAAGATTAACTACATCATCGTTTGGAGATTAAAGTTGTTAAATGGCAAAAAAAGCTGGATGGTACCGAAACCATCCAACCTTCAGTTTTCAAGAAGATTTTTCAAGGTTTATTCTATTGTTCTATTGAAATTCCCTCGTCCGGCACTGCCAAATACACGGGTCTTTCCAATCGCTGCAACGCTCCAAGCTTCAACTCAGCGCTTTTGACAATTTTGAAAAACTGTACTAAAGTGGCATCTGCCGCATAAACGTAGAGGAAGTAATCGCCGTTTTCAGCCCCCACCATATTCATTATCTCGTGGAAGCCATTCTCGTTCCAGATTATTTTTGAATAAACGGTTCCGTGATTTATGCTTACTATATCCAGTCGAGTTGGTTCATTCAGCAAGTTGGCCAATTGTACGCTGAATTTTGGACCCTCTTTTTCCTTGAAACAAGCGATAAGCCTACCTTTATCACTGCCGAAATACCCAGCTAATGATGCGACAGCCTTATCGGACATCTCATTGGAAGGAGTTTGGAAAAATTCAATCTCGAAGACGTCCAAATTGAAGGTTTGCGCCCAAATTTCCTGTCGGTTCCGAATGAACAAAACATAGTCGCCATTGGGCATACCCTCCATGTTGAACTTAGTAGCATATCCGTGTTCACGCCACAGTAAATCAGTAAACCAAGATTTGCCATCCACGTCAAGGATGCCCACTTGAGTTGTCATTTTTTCCAAATTGGCGAGCCGCACCACCACGGTTTTCTCTATGTCGCCTTTTTCAATTTTTACGATAACTTTTTCACCTCTTAAGTTGCCTGAGGCGAAGGTAATAGCGCAGGCAAACGCCCAAGTTGCGAGAAGAATGAGATACTTTTTCATGATTGTTTTCTTTAAATGGTCAAAAAATGGCTAGAAATAATTCCATTCTCATTTCAACTTCTCTTGTGGCCTAAATATAGGACCTATTGCACCACCAAGGCTAAGACTCTGGTCTCAAAATGTATGACTTTTCATTCATTCATTGATACAAATCATTCATTGGCAAAACAAATATTACATGCACGATGAATTTCTTAGACCGTGTTCGGAACTTGGGTTTCGAGTGAAAAATTGTTGATTTTTTTATGAGACGAGGCGGGAAATTGGGAGCATAGCCTAGCTACGTGACCAATTTTTCAACGAAATATCATCAAAAAAGTAGCTGTTTTTCGCCGGAATCTAAATTCCGAATACGGTCTTAAAAAACAAGCCATAAAAAAGCGGCCGAGTACTCCCCAACCCGACCGCTCCAAAATCTTTATGTGTAAATATCATTGCCTCACTTCGCTGTTTTGTGCCAAAATTGAGGCAATCCCAAGTTAATCCATCTTTGGGGCTGTATATCAATACGATTCGTAGTCGGTGGCATTAGCGTCCACTGTATTGCAGACCCAAAGCCGCATAGACTTTTTCACCTTCTTATTGTCAGCCACACGGGTGACGGTAACCGTCACAGCATCGGCGCAGAAGCAAGGCAGCATCGGATCCGTACCAACCACTTTTCCATTCACTTCCCATTTGTATTTGAATTTTGACGGCAATTTGAACTTGTCCGCAGCAGTGTTGTCAACAATGACCACTTCGAGGTTAATTTTCGGCTGGGTCGTTTTACACTTGCTCGTTTCAATCTCGAAATTAAAGGGCTGAGGTGCTGGATATACCTCAAAACCATTGGTTTCGGAAATGTCGCCTACCCCAATAGCTCCTTTAGCAATTGGGACAATAGTGTTGCCTTTGGGAAAGATGGATTCCTTCTGACAGGCGAGAAAGGCCATAAGTCCTGCCATAAGCAGCAAGGAAAAAAGACCATGGATGATTTTTTTCATTGTATTTTTCATTGGAATAAATTTTTTGGAAGCGAACTCGAACCTTTTGCAGCCTGTGCGCATAAGATCCCCCTTCCCCTCCGGGTTATGGTTGATAATTGAGATTTTACTGGCCTTAGTGAATTCTTTATGAAGCGGAATATTCGTGAATCATTACTGTAGCTTCCGTTGAATACCATCGAAAGCTGGATATTGTTATCAATGAGAAATGGTGGGTCTTAAATAAATGAGATGATGATGCCAGACCGTCATTCCATTGATTTTATATAGCAGCAAATTACCGCTTATACCTCAATATTTGATAGGATAAAATAGCTATTTTACATGAAATTTCTGTCAAATAATAGGACTTTTCATTTCAAGCCGATTGTGCAAAACTCCTATCCTTATTACCGTTCACATCAAGTATATTCCAAGCTAGAAGGCCTTAAAACTTGAGATTGGTCAAAAAAACAGTCCAACAACTGCTATTGTATTGCCCGACCATTTATAATATCTATGAGGAAAGATTATTAATTTTCGTTCGCCACCGCTGCCACCTCCACCCTCGGCACACAGAACACTTGTTGCCCATCGAACACCTTGCCATGCAGCATCTGATTGCTCAGTTTGTTCAGTACTTTCCCTTTTGTGCACAGCCCCGCCAAATGAGGAGCCGAAACAGAATTCCCTATCGTAGTACTGTGATGTCCCCGCTCAGGTTCACCACCCTGCTATCCTTGGTTTTTGCGGTAAGCATCCATACAATGACGCCTTGTGGAATCAATTCTCCCCGGAAGGTGCCGTCCCAATCGATTGGGACATTGGGCGCTAGGTTGTATTGCTCAAAAAGATGGTTGCCCCATCGGTCGAAGAGCTGCAGTGATAGGATTTGCGCCACCTCCGGCCCGGCAAAAATGGTCAAGTATTCATTCGGGCCACCGCTGCCCGGGCGGATGACATTGGGCACGAAAATTCGTACCCCCTGTTCCACCCGTACCATTAGCGAAGCGTTTGCGGAACAACCATTGGCGTCAGAAGCCGTGAGTGTGTATGCCTCCGTCCTTGGGGCGGAAATGAAAGTAGCGGGGCAACTGGCACAATGCACACCGCTCGATGGCGACCATTCAGCGGTTGCAATCTGAAAATTGGCAACCGGCTCCACCCAAATACTGTCGCCAATGTGAAGCACTATCGGTTGCAGCCCCAAATCGAGATGCAGCTCGTTGGCTTCGGCAACTTCGACTTCCTGGGTCATCTTGCACCCCGCAGTATTGGTCGCCGAAAGCATATAAATGCCAGGAGGAAGGTTTTCCCATTCAATTGGATTTTCGGTGTAAAACTGTGCGGACTGGTTTTCCAACACCAGCTCCACAGGTAAAAAATCGGTTAAGACCGTATCCACGAGAATAAGCCCATCTTTTTCACCAAAACAAAGCTCGTCCTGGGCCATAGCCTCAAAATCAAGACCGGCAAAATCCACAGCCGTGATGACCAGACTGTCGCAACCGAACTGGTTGGTCAGCAACACCGTGTCAGTTCCAACCGAGTTGGGGTCACAAGAAAATGCCGTCAAAAAGGTCTCGGTAAATGGTGCCAGCGTGGTCGTGGTGATGACCAAGCTGTCGCAGCCCGCCGCATTCGTCAGCAGCAGCGTGTCCACCCCAACCGCCGCAGGGTCGCAGTTTTGCAAGAAAAGCGGCGTGACGGAAATGCCGACGGGGTCAAACGTGGTGGTGGTAATCACCAAACTGTCGCAACCGAGCGCATTGACCAGCAAGATGGTGTCCACGCCGACCGCCGCAGGATTGCAGGAAGTGGCTGTCAAAAGGGTTTGGCTAAAAGTTGCCAGCGTGGTCGTGGTGATGACCAAGCTGTCGCAGCCCGCCGCATTCGTCAGCAGCAGCGTGTCCACGCCGACAGACGCTGGGTCGCAACTGGCCTGGAATACCTGGCTTTGGCTCGGCATCAAAAATTGCAGGCTGACCTGAACGACACTGTCGCAGCCGTTGGCTGCCATATTGGGAAGCAGCACCTGTCCGCTGGGGTTTTGGGCATCGAACGTTTCACCGCCCAACACAAAAGACTCATCTGGACAGATGATGGGTTGGATCGCCGCTGTCTCATAGACCTGAGAAACCATTGCTGTATCGGTAAGGGTGCAGCCATCCAAGGCGACCGTCACCCAATAGTTGCCGGGAGCAGTGACATTGAGCATCGGTGCATTGCTGCCGTCGTTCCATTGGTAGTTTGCACCGGGGAAAGTGGCATTGAGCATGGTTCCGGTAGCATTGCAAAAATCGGCGTCGTCCAAGGCGAATCCTTGCAGGTAATCAGGTGTCGAGAAGTTAAAATCAACAAAAGGGCTGGTGCCCTGCGGGCAAGCGGTTTGGATTTGTCCTTCGAATTGGTTGCAGCCGGGCAGTATATCGAAATCCCATTCACTACTAAAAGAGGTAATTTCCGTCCAACCAGTATCCCCCACTATTCGATACCTGAACGGGTAGTTCATCGCCAGCGACTGGTCTGCCCAATCCATAAGCGTAGAAACCGACGTGGTCGAAATGGCAATATCGGTCGGCGGGCTACAAGCATCGACTTCTACAAAAAAGGCCGTTGCCATACCGGAGGTTTCAAAAGCCATCGCAATATCGGCGGCTAATTGGTTGGGGCCAAATGTGTTGCCGACAACTTCCCAATGGTCGAATAACCAACCAGTTGCGGGCTTGGCTTGGAGGTTAATATTGACCCCACCAAAATATTCTCCGATATACGGATATATGGTCGGGGTGATGGTGTTTACCATTACCTGGTTGGGCGATGCAGCAGGAGAGATTTTAACCGTTAAATCGAATGGCCCTGTCACGTCATAACAATCTACGATAGCTGGTTCCAGTATCTGACAACGGGTATTGATGAAATTATGCAGGGCAGT
>JAHEAS010000111.1 GCA_024642645.1 Saprospirales bacterium
GCACCGACTTCCATTTTCACCTGTACATCAAACAGCTCACGCGAACACCCCGATATCGGGTACCTGCCTCAGGAGCCATCCGTTTTCCGTAAGTTGAGCGTAGAGGATAACATTAAGGCGGTACTGGAGATGATGTCATTTACACAAGAGGAGCAAGTCGCTAAACTTGAATCCCTTCTTGATGAGTTTGGTTTGAAGAAAGTAAGAAAAAACCCTGGTGACACCCTATCTGGCGGAGAGCGACGCCGAACTGAAATAGCCCGAGCTCTTGCCAGCAACCCAAGTTTTATTTTACTTGATGAACCTTTCGCTGGTATTGACCCCATAGCAGTAGAAGACATTCAAACAATTGTTTACAAACTGAAAGCCCGTAATATTGGCATCCTCATTACTGACCACAATGTGCAGGAGACCCTCTCCATCACAGATCGTGCTTATTTGATGTACGATGGGGCTATCCTAAAAACTGGAACGGCTCAAGAACTAGCCAATGATGAACAGGTGCGGAGGTTGTATTTAGGAATGAGTTTCGAATTGAAAAAGAAGGTGATTTTGTAAAAATTCCAAGAAAAATTTGGGCATTGAGTGTAAAAATGAAAATGCCCAATGCAACCATTTTAGAAGAAATTGATTCTTTTTTAGTTGTTTAACTAAACCAAAAATGAAAATTATGAAAAAAGTAATCCTTTCCACAGTCTTCATTTTTTCCTTTTTTTCTCTCTTGTTTTCCCAGGACAAAGCCGTCAAATTTACCGTCACGGTCAGCACGGACTCCATCTTAATGGACAACTATTTTGAGGTAAAATTCAACCTTGAAAATGCCGACGGTCAAAACTTTGAAGCACCAGATTTCAACGAACATTTTCATGTGATTAGCGGCCCAAATTTCAGCACATCGATGAGCATTGTTAATGGCCAAATGGCTCAGTCCATGACAATCACCTACTATGTCGAACCTAAGGAAATAGGCCTATTTTACATTCTTCCAGCCAGCGTACAAACTGGAGACAAAATACTGGAAACCAGTCCATTAGAAGTTCTAGTGGTGCCGAACCCTGATGGCATCAAACAATCTCCACCTCGTGGAAAAATGGACAGTTTCCAATTCAATTTTGGCGATCCGTTTGATTTTGATTTTAACTTCCCAAACTTTAAAGATATACCACAGCAGTCACAGCCTTTACCAAAGGAAAAAGTGCCTTCCGAGCAGCCAAAGAAGAAACGAAAGACAACGAGAATTTGAGAAAAAAAAGCAACTAAAAGCTCGCCCAACTATTGAATTGGACGAGCTTTCTTGTTTTGATTCTACTTTTTTCCCAACGAGCCGATAGCTCCAAACCTACTGTTCACAAATTCAATACTAAAATCGTTATCAACTAAAGCATTGGACTTCTAGCTGTTTCAACTCATTGGGGCAATGTGTAGATTTATCTTCCTGGACTGCAACTAAACAGTTTAGATTATTGTCTGATAACAAAGCTACTTAGCTGCTTTTTAAAACGACCACTACCTTGGGAAAAAATGAAACTCTTTGAGATTGGCTTTCTGTAGACCTGAAAATTTTTCAAAATGAAACTCCCTGGCCTATTCTTTTTCTTGATAATTATTGGCGCATCAAATACGACTGCTCAGTCAGGGTACAAAATTTTGAGAGATGTTAAAAAAAACACTTCACAGACAGGTTACGAAATCCTGAAGGATGTAAATAAAATTGATATCCCCTTTGAATACAAAAACAATCTTATCCTGGTAAATGTCACTTTTAACAACACTTTCCCACTAAAATTTATCTTTGATACTGGTGCAGAGAACACCATACTTACGAAACGCAGCATTACTGACTTAATAGGAGTGCGCTATGAGCGTGAGTTCAAAGTGTTGGGCTCTGACATGCAAACTGAACTCACCGCGTACCTTGTGCGGGGCATTCATCTTAAAATTGAGGACATGGTGTCCCCTAATCAAACAATGCTTGTACTTGATGAAGACTATTTCAATTTTGAGGAATTGTTAGGAATTCAAATACATGGAATTTTGGGAGCCAATGTTTTTAAAGGCCTGTCGGTTAAAATCAATTACAGAAACAAGGTGATAACCCTTATGAAAAGCGGATCGGGGAACCCACCCAATGACAACTATCAAGTACTGCCCATTCTGGTAGAAAAGAACAAACCCTACCTCGAAACCTTTATCCGAACTCAAAACGACACTGTTGTAAAAGTCAAATTACTGGTGGACACTGGCGCTATGCTCGCATTGCTTTTGAACACGGATTCTCACCCTTTGCTTCGAGCTCCTGAAAATGCCGTAAATGGAAATATAGGAACGGGTTTGGGTGGGTTCTTAAAGGGACACGTAGGCAGGGTATCAGAATTGAACTTTGGGGACCTACAGTGCAATGAGGTGATTACCAACTTTCAAGATTATGAAGAAGGAATGGACTCCTCTCTAATCCTTGACAGGAACGGCCTCATTGGAAACGGCGTTTTGAGTAGGTTTGATGTCATTATCGACTATCCTGCCTTAAAGATGTACCTCCAACCCAATAAAAGCTTTAAAAAAGAATTCAAGTTCGACAAAAGCGGCTTGGTGATAATTGCTGCCGACTTCCAGTTGAGTAAATACATCGTACATTCAGTCATATCTGGCACCCCTGCAGCCTTAGCTGGGGTAATGCCAGGTGACGAGATTACTCGTCTAAACTTTGCGCCAGCAGGAATGCTTACCCTTGAAAGAATCAATCAAATTTTACGAAAAAAGGAAGGGAAAAAAATCGTCCTTGTAGTAAAAAGGAACAAGAAGAAATTCAAATTTATCTTTAATTTGAAAAAAATTGTTTAGAATTCGGCTAGTTTAATCTTGATTTTTGCCCAATTTTTGTCAAATCAGCTCTAAAAAAGACCTGCTCGGACAATTTTTAAGAAAAATCTTGATTGATAATCTTAAATTTGTACCATCCTACTTTTGAACTGCATTAGTTAAGCATATCCAAACGATATTTTTTGCACACGAATTTGCCAGTTTTAATGAACGAAATCGCGCTCCATCCAAACTTCTAGCAAACATATTGAACAAGCTAGTTTGATTGATTGAAGACACAGAAGTTTTGAATATTAGTCTCACCCTGAATGTGTGCCAACTTAGACCTAAATCCAAATGCCCGGAACTGAAAGGCTGGCTTTGCCTTGCTTTTAATACTGGACATTCCTGATTCAATAATTTTATACCAAGTTGTAAACTCAAAAAAATGAAATTAAGCATACCCATCATTTCTTTTGTAAGTATTTTCTTACTCACTAGTATGACCAGTTCTTCACAAAGTACTTACAACATCAACTTGACAGATTACCAACATCGAGAAGAAATCAACTTCGTAACGAGCGAGCAGAATGTGCACGTTTGCGGGTTGGAATCTGGAAAAACGTATCAAGTTTGGGCCAATACTTTTTCTGGCTGCCACCCCACCGTAAAGGTTGCTGGCCCTGGGCAATTCAACACCACGATTACCTTTACTGCTACTGCGGACTGCATGGATTTCATCTTGAAAAAAGACGAATCAACACCAAATTGTGCAGCAGGAACTGTCTGGTTTTCCATTGGCTGTAATGACTGTGGTAAAAAAACTGACCCTTTTTCCAAGATATCTTGCACCCAAAATCCTTCAGGAACCTATCTAATCGAGGACGTCTTCATTGGTGGTGGGTGTTTTGACATTACCAACGTGATGACCATTGGGGCAGCTGCTGGTAGAGGTACCTTTACCGATGGCGTTTCAACTGTAAACATGCAAGAGGGCATCGTCCTAACGTCGGGCGATGTAGGTTTGGCAAATGGCCCCAACAACTCCAACAGTGCTGGAGCAAATGTCGGCGGCCCCACTTCCGACCCTGACTTAGACATTCTAACTGGCGGTGGTTTGCATGATGTTCAAGGTATTGAATTTAATTTTAGACCCACCATCAGCACCGTAAGTTTCCAATATGTATTTGGTTCTGAGGAATATTGTGAATTTGTAAATTCAGGTTTCAATGACGTTTTTGGGTTTTTCATTAGTGGCCCGGGGATTAGTGGCGGGTTCTCCTCTAATGGGCAGGACATTGCTGTTTTGCCAGGCAGTGGCATTTTCGTTTCAATCAACAACGTAAATCACCTTTCCAATACTTCCTACTTTATTCCTAATCAAACCAACTGTGGTGGCTTCACCAATATGGATGATATCCAATATGATGGTTACACTCAAATGTTGATAGCTACTGCGAACGTGGTACCTTGCGAAACCTATCATATCCGACTTGTCATTGCTGATGTTGGAGACGGCATTTATGATTCTGGTGTATTTTTAGGAGCAGGAACATTTAGTGCGGGTGGTACTGCCACAGGTGAGGCATTTGCCGCTTCGACCGGTTCGAATGTCGTTTATGAATCCTGCAATGATGGAACCTTTATTTTTACACGAGCAGGTGGCGATATTAATCTTCCATTGACGCTAAATTTCACCATACTTCCTTCAAGCACTGCAACTTCGGGAGCAGATTATACACCATTTCCACTTACAGTAACTATTCCTCCTGGCCTTTCCTCGATAGCCCTGCCAATCAACATTATCGCAGATAATATTCCAGAGGGTGTTGAAACTATCGTCCTCAGCCTGACCAACTCCTGCTCATGCAGTAGCCTTGAAATGACCCTAGAAATTCACGACCCGCCACCTCTTGAAGTTACATTGCCTGATTTAGAAGCTTGCGAAGCTTCGCCTATTTCTTTGGAAGCAATGCCCACTGGAGGAATTCCAAATACTTCTTATACCTACCTATGGAGTACAGGCTCTACCGATCCAGTTTTACAAACCGTCCCTACTCAAAACACCACTTACACGGTAACAGTCACCGATGATTGTGGAGAAACAGCAACTGCATCTTCTTTCGTTTCCGTTTCGCCGTTACCGAGTGCCACAATGAACAGTCCCGGTGGAGTACTTTGCACTAGCAATCCAAACGCTTCAGTTGATCTAGTCGTTGAATTTACGGGGACTCCGAACTGGATACTTGAATACTCTATCAACGGGAACCCTCAGTTACCCATTTTGGTCACCTCAACGCCTTACACCATTACTACGAATATCCCAGGGACTTATTTACTAACCAACGTGTTGTCAGAATTGGGCAACTGCGCTGGCCCTGCAATTGGGGTAGCTGTCATTGATATTGAAACAATTACGAATTCTGTGATAGTTACTCCATATACTTGTAGCGACAACGGGACCATGACCGTAATTCCGAATGGAGGTATGGACCCATACAATTATGTTTGGAGCAATGGGTTTCCTAATTTCGAAACCCAAATTGGACTTTTGCCGGGAACTTACATGGCCACGGTTACTGATGCAAATGGATGTACAGCATCTGCAACAGGTGTCGTAACGACTCCCCCGGTTTTGGCCAGTGCTGCTTCAGGGTCACAAGTTAATTGTACGAACCCGAATGGCGGCACTATAACGTTGACAGTGGGAGGTGGAACCCCGCCCTTCAACTTTTTATGGTCAAATGGTGCTACAGACCAAAACCCTACAGGTTTAATTGCTGGGACCTACACGGTAACAGTAACAGACGACTATGGGTGCACTTCAACTGCTTCAGCAGATGTTGTTTCAAGTGTGACCTTTCCTGTTGCGGCGGCTCAATCTTTGAATGAGTTGGACTGCAACACACAAGTCGTTTCTGTTTTGGGGTTAGGTTCAGAAACTGGACCAACCATAAATTATCAATGGTCCGGTCCAGGTATCAATGGTGCTGACAACCAGATTGATGTAAGTGTACAAACGGAGGGTTTGTACACTATTATTGTAACAGATATATCTAATGGCTGCACAGCTTCTGCCTCTGCACTGGTGACCTCAGATTTGGTACCACCTTTTGCACTTGCTTCCGGAAATACTTTGAATTGTATTGAATCATTTACAACCGTTTCAGGCAGTGGTTCATCTGCTGGCCCTGAATATACTTACGAATGGACTGGGCCCAATGTATTAGGAGGAGAAAACAACATTGATGCAACTGTGGGAGCACCAGGCACCTACACTCTTGTTGTAACCAATAATACGAACGGCTGCACCGCCTTTACAACTGCAGATGTTGTATCTAATGCTGTATATCCTGACGCAAACATAGTACAACCTTCTCCACTTACTTGTGCCATTGATACCCTTACATTGGATGGAAACGGTTCTTCAAGCGGTCCGACATACACCTATCAATGGAGTTACAACAATACGCCGATTGCTGGCGCAACAGGATTAACTACCATAGCGACCAATACAGGTGCTTATCAAATTGTTGTGACTGATATAATAAGTGGCTGCACCTCAATTTATTCCACCACGGTGACTGAAGATATCAGCGTATTGTCGCCTACAGCTACTGCTAATGGAGAAATTACATGTACTGAGGGTACGGTCCCTTTAAGCAGCGGCATTAATGGCAATCCTTCCAATTACACTTTTGCATGGAGCACTACAAACGGCTCTTTTGATGGGGCCACCAATGGGCAAAATGCAACAGCAGCCTCACCTGGGCTATACCAAGTCCTCGTAACCGACAACAGTAATGGTTGCACAGGCACTGCCACAGTCCAAGTTACTCAAGATGCCAGCTTGCCAAATGTACAGATAACATCATCTGGAAATATTAATTGTGTGGACACCCAAGTTCAATTAAACGGCAATGGTTCCAGTCAGGGGTCAACAATTACTTACGCTTGGACAACACCCGATGGCAATTTTGTTTCTGGCCAAAATACGCTGACTCCAGTAGTGGACGCTGCTGGAATTTATGTCTTGACTTTGTATGACTCAAGCAATAATTGTGACAACGAGAGCAGTGTCGCGGTTACAGTTGATAACCTCCCGCCAGCCATTGTCACGCCGCCATCACCAACACTTAACTGTGCTGTCACACAAACTACGTTAACCACATCCATATCAAATCCTCCAGCTGGTGGTATATTGGATTACACTTGGACGACATCGAATGGTCTGTTTAATGGCCCAACAAATATCTTGTCGCCAAATGTAGTATCACCTGGAACTTACACATTGGTTGTTGAAAACACAGTCAATGGTTGTACTAGCTCTAGTCAAGTGGTCGTGAATGAAGATGTTGCATTACCCGTAATTGCCATCGCAAACCCAGATATATTGACCTGCACCAGTAACACGGTTCCGCTCAATGCTACTGGTACTAGCACAGGTATCGTTTTTCAATACGGTTGGTCAAGTCCAACAGGTAGTTTCGTGACCAGCAGTACTATACTAAACCCTGTTGTGAATGCACCAGGAACATACACCCTGCTGGTGACCAATACCATGAACAATTGTACCGCAACCCAACAGGTAATTGTAGATGAAGATGTTGATTTGCCAACAGCCTTAGCAGGTTCACCATTGACTTTGAATTGCAACAATACATCGTTGAATCTTAATGGAGCTGGTAGTAGCGTTGGGCAGCAGTTCCAATACCTTTGGACTGGCCCTGGTGTTGTTTCTAACGAAACAACTTTATCACCATTAATTGACGAACCAGGGACCTATCAATTGCTTGTGACAAATTCCTTGAATGACTGCCAAACTACGGATACCGTAACAATTGGTCAGGACATAACTCCACCTATAGCAGATGCTGGCACTGGGGACACACTATCTTGTAGCCAAACGGCACTGACCTTGGATGGCACTGGTTCCAGTACTGGAACAAATTATAGTTATGCATGGGACTCGCCAAACGGCAGTATCAGTAGCGGAAGCACAACGTTGACACCAATCATCAATGCACCCGGAGATTATATTATCACTGTTACCAATACAACGAATGGTTGTACATCAACGGACATCGTCCAAATAGATGAGGACGACAGCCTACCTGATGCAAAAATTTTGGCCGCACCTCCCATCACTTGTAATGTGCAACAGTTAACTTTGGATGGCACAGGCTCAGCCGTGGGTCCAGAATTCACTTACCTCTGGAGTACCAACAACGGAATAATTTCATCAGGAGATACTACACTAAATCCGGTCATTACAGCTCCCGGCACTTATTTGCTTACAGTAACAAATACGGCTACTAATTGTAGTAGCATAGCTAGTGTAACGGTTGCTTCGCAAACCTCACTTCCAGCAGTTGAGGCAGGGCCGGCAGCTCAACTCACCTGTTCAGATACATCTTTGACATTGAGTGGCAATGGTTCAGCATTTGGCGCTAATTTCACTTATTTATGGACAACCGTAAATGGGAATATCGTTGCTGGAGATACTACCCTAAATCCAATAGTAGATGAACCCGGCACTTATGTTTTGGAAGTTACCAACAATCAAACGGGCTGTGTGAACACAGACCAAGTAATTGTCGCTCAGAACCAGAATGCACCATTATCGATAGCTTCTACTCCAGGGATATTGAATTGCTATAATTTGAGTTTAACACTAAGCGGAAATGGCAGTTCAACAGGCAGTACCATGAGCTATGCTTGGTCAACCATTGACGGCAATATTGTTAGTAACGCCACTACCCTATCACCAGTTATCAATGAGCCAGGCACTTATTTACTGATAGTCAGTAACAATTCAAATGGTTGCACAGAATCAGCATCTGTGGTTGTTGACCAAGATATTGCTTCGCCAACTGCTG
>JAHEAS010000816.1 GCA_024642645.1 Saprospirales bacterium
AAGAGGGAGTGACCCCAGAAGGCGTTGTCATCGGTTAGGTGGATTAGGTCGAAAAGGGTGGGAGCGATATCAATTTGGCTGGATACTGTCATTTGTTCCCCTTTGGGCAACATGGGGTGGGCCGAGTAAAGGACAAGTGGCACCCACGTGGTTTCGTGGCGGCAATTGGTATGCCCGGTGGAAGCGCCCCGGTCGCCAAGGTCGTAGCCGTGGTCGCCGGTGATGACGAATATGGTTTTGTCAAACCAAGGCTCATGCCGGATGCTGTCAAAGAATTCCCGCAGCACGTCGTCCGTATAACTCATGGTGTTTCCAATCTTGTCCTGCAGGTCTTCGCCGTGGTACTGGTTGAAGCTGGGCTCCGGTGCCTCGAACGGGAGGTGGTTGGCGATGGTGAAAATCGTGGACTGAAAACGCTGGCCAAGGCTGCCTTTTTTTTTCAAATAAGCAGCTGCTTCCCTGAACACGAAGCGGTCGTTCTTCTTGAACGAAGGGTCATAGAATACATGGTCGTACCAGCGGTTCAGCCAGAATCGCTGGTTGTCCCAGTCGGGGTCGGTACTGGTGAAGAAGCTGCAATGGTAGCCATGTTTGCGCAGCAAGGAAGGGAATCCGGTTATGTTCGAGGTGGTGAACTCACTGGCGATGGACTTTTGGGAGTGTGGCGGCAACGACGTGTGGAGGGCCATGAAAGAGAATACCGTGGGCTGGCCATTGCAGGTGAAATTGCTCCAATAGGCGCCGTCTTCTGAGGTGGCCAATTTTTCCAAAAAAGGCATGTAAACGTTTTTTTCGGTGGGATTGAACAGTTGGATATTCTTTGCCCGCATGGTTTCCACGACTATCACCACGATGTTCCAACTGGTGTCCGGCCTTGTCTTTTTACCCACGTAAACCTTTTGCATCGGAATGGCCGACGAGGTGAAAGCCCAGCTACTGTCGGCCTGCGCCGCCTGCCATTGCTGCCTGACCACTGCGATGTCTTTTTCAATATCTCGGTAGTCGTCACTGTGCTTGATGGCCGATTTCAGGTTGTTCGTGACGAGGATGGCCGGTGGCATCACCTTGTACTGCCGCAGCTTGGAGCCGAACAAATCGGTTCGGTAAAGCGTGGGAAGCACCAGCGTCAGGGTCACCATTGCGAGCAGCATAGCGGGGTTCCACAACCAGCGGATGGCCTTGTTTTTTGCGAAGCAAAACCAGCATGATGCAATTAGGAAGGCGACTGGCAGCGCCAATAGCAGCAAGGAGGAATAAGCGCCTCCGGCGTCCATTTCCAGGGCTTCGAGCAAGGCTTGGGGGATTCCTCGTAAATCGTCGCCGTACAAATGGAGCAGGTCGTAGGAGAGGTGCAGCCCCATGAACCTCATGCACTCATGGTCAAATTGTGAAACGACGAGGGAGGCGAAAATGAACAGGCTTTGGGCACCGAAAAATAACGGTTTCGAGGTGCGCCCTTCTGGTGGATTTGCAAAAAACAAGAAAATGAAAAAAGGCAATGAGACGAGCGAGATGCCGTACCAAGCATAGAAAATGGCTGGCATTAGGAAATTGGCGAGGTCGAGAACATAAGGCGTGTCGAACGGGGTAGGCCGAAGGAAAAGGAACATCTGAGCGATGGTGGCGAAGGTGCCGCCTATCAGCAAAATTAAAAAGGTTTGCTGCGAGCGGAGCAGGTATGCATCAATGGTTTTCATATGACCGAGCTTAGTTTGACGGAGTTAACTCCACAAATTGGTAATGAATTTTCGGTCACAAAAGCTGCATAGTTGCATTATTCAAGACGAACTCCTTCCATATTCAAAACCCGGCCCACCGGATAAAGATTCACCGTTGGCTCGAAGTAGGGCGTTTTTTTGTAGACCCAAAACAACTGCGCCCATTGGCTTTTGGCGAATTCAGGGTCGGCTTGGCGCTTGGCTTCCATTTCGGCTTTTACCGAAGGGTTTTCCTTCAAAAACTCGGCGGCGATGTCTTCGAAAACATAGGGGGAGAAGTATTCTTTTTGACCCAAAATACCGTCAAAATAGTTCCAGGCAAAATAGCTGTCAATGGCCTGAGGCTCCATGGTTTCCATCAAAAAGCGGACAGCGGGTTGGTTGGTCATGGCTACATAATCTCCTTGGTGGTAGTCCCAGTTTTTCACCTCTTTTTCCACCTGGACATTGTAGTGCAAGTAATGGCCCTCGTAGGCTTGGCGGGTGTCGTATTTTCCGATTCGGTAAAGTTCGACTTCAGGGCTAGCATCGGCGGAGAGGCGGCGAAGCTGCACGCCGTTCATTTGCAACAACTCAACTACTTCGTTGTAAGCCTGCGGGATGATGTACGCTGCGGGTTTCGTCACTTGGATGCTTGGCACAAAATGGTCCCAGAT
>JAHEAS010000112.1 GCA_024642645.1 Saprospirales bacterium
AGGCAGCGGGTGATAGGCTTCGTTGCGCAGCACCCGCCAAGTTTTGTCCGTATTTACAAGGTCTTCGGCCTCTGTGTTGCCCTGCAGGATGAAGCCCGTTTGGTAGCTGATTTGTGCAAATGGGGCGTGCTCCGCTGCGTTCCAAACAATGGCGGCGATGGTGTTTTGGCCCGTTCTCAGTTGTGGGGCAAGGTCCACTGTCTCAAAATTCCAGTGGCCGAGGTCGCTGCGAGCCGGACCACTGCTCACGGGCTGACCGTTGATGAAGAGCCGGTAGCGGTTGTCAGCGCTGACGTGGACGATGAAGCTGGCAGGAGCCTTTTTTAAGTCAAATGTTTTCCGAAAATGATAGACGCCATACTGCTTGGGCGATTCGCCGGGGCAGACAACCCACCGTGCCTTCCAGAAATTGTTGAGGATGCGAGGGGCGATTTGGGTTTGCTGCATGTCCCTTTGGGATTGGCCATTGGCCCCAAGGGGGTAAACAGTTTGCAGTCCGAGCAGGAGCAAAAGGAAGGGCAGGAGTTTTTTCATGAAAACGGCTTTGATTATCAAAGCCGAAAGGAAAGAAATTTTCAGGGTTTATTTGCCCAAATTCTCCAAAATCACGCCCCGTACCCTTTCGGAAAGCGCCTCCACATCTGCCATCGTCAGTCCGGCAGTCTCGATGGGTTTACTCCAAATTATGCGCACGGTACCCGGCCACAGGTCAAGACCCGAACCGGGGTTGGCGATGTTTTTCACCCCGACCAATGTCTGGATGGCGATGGGTTTCTGTGACTCGATGGCAATGCGGAATGCTCCTTTGTGAAACGGCAGCAGCGGGTCGGCAGAGCGGTTTCGGGTGCCTTCAGGGTAAATAAAAACGGAATAGCCCTCCGTCAAGGTTCGGTGCAGGTATTTCATGCTACTGGAGCGGGAGCTGGCACTTGAGCGATCCACCAACACGCAGAGTTTGCGCACGATGAAGCCGAAAACGGGCACTTTTATCAGTTCATTTTTTGCCAAAAACTTGTAAACGCTGGGGTAGGCACGGGCATTTATCATGAAATCCAATGCTGTTAGGTGGTTGCTCACGATGATATAGGACTTGCTCGTGTCAATATTTTGAAGCCCTTCAATTTTGAAGCGAACAAGCGTCAACCCAAAGTATAGTCTGGTATAAACATGGTGGCTGAACCAAATGATGTAGCGCACCCATGGTCGTGGGAACACAAGGAACGCCAAATAGTAAAATGGAAAAAGTACGAGCCAAAGCAGGAAAAAAACGAGTATGCCGTAGATTGCCCAGAGTTTTCTAAGTATTTTCATCGCAATATTGAATTGGGCGCAAATCTCTTATTTATTGAGACATTAGACAATAGACCTTAGACTTTAGATGGGGAAGCACTAAATTCAAGCATCAACAATTGAGTTTCAAGACCCCAATTTTTCTGTGCCACTAGTCCCGCCTATTGTCTAAAGTTGAGAATCTATCTTCTTTTTATGAAAAACATCGTCATTCTTGACGGCTATACCGCCAATCCAGGCGACTTGTCTTGGGAACCACTGGAGGCACTTGGCCACCTGACCGTCTTCGACCGGACACCACCAAGCCTCGTGGCGGAACGGGCTGCCAACGCCGACATCGTACTGACCAATAAGGCCGTGCTAGATGCTGCCACCCTCGCCCAACTGCCCAAGCTGCGGCTTATCAGCGTGCTGGCCACCGGGTATAATGTGGTGGATGTTGCGGCTGCCCGAGGTCAGAGAATCACTGTTTGCAACGTTCGGGGCTATGCAGCCAATGCCGTTGCTCAGCATGTTTTTGCTTTGATATTGGCGCTCACTAACCGCATTGCGGAGCACAACCAGCATGCATCGGTTGGTGGCTGGGCAGCCTCACTCGATTGGAGCTACACGCTCGCCCCTATTTGGGAACTGGCGGGCAAAACAATGGGCATCTACGGTTTCGGTCAAATTGGGCAGCGAGTGGCCGATATTGCGCTGGCTTTTGGGATGCGGGTGCTGGCCAACCACAAGCACCCGGAGCGTGACCGTCGGGCAGGCGTGGACTTTGTATCTTTTGACGAACTGCTTTCACAAAGCGATATTCTAAGCCTACATGCACCTTTAAGTGCTGAAAATCAGGGCATTGTGAATTTGGGTACGTTGGCGAAGATGAGACCTGCGGCACTGCTGATTAATACTGGACGTGGTGGGCTGGTCGTTGAGGCCGACTTAAAAAAGGCGCTGGAGGTTGGCCTAATTGCTGGGGTTGGGTTGGATGTCTTGATGGAAGAGCCACCAAGAAAAGGGAGTCCGTTGTTTGGTTTGCCAAACTGCTTTGTAACGCCACATAATGCTTGGGCGACCCGTGAGGCTAGACAGCAAATGATTGAAGAATCTGCGGAGAATCTGCGGGCATTTCTGGCAGGTAGGCCGAGGAATGTAGTTGACAGTTAGTCAGCTGGCAGTCGATGGATGGTTCCACTTGCTCGACTGCCAACTGCCTAACTGCCTAACCATTTTTTTTAGGCAATAGGCGGAATGCGGAGCACCTGGCCTGGGTAAATCTTGTCAGGATGTGTCAGCATTGGCTTGTTGGCCTCAAAGATGGTTGGGTACTTCATGGCATTGCCGTAATGCTCTTTGGCTATTTTGGAAAGGGTATCGCCCTTAACAACCGTGTAAAATACAGCTTCTGGTTCTGGTTCAGCAGCAGTGACAGTCATCCAGTCATCGACGGATGCGATGCCAGCTACGTTGCCAACGGCTAGGATGACTTTTTCCTTTTCCGACTGGCTGGCAGCTTCGCCAGTGATGGTAGCCTTGTCATCATCCACCGTAATATTAAGGTTGGTAACTTGAAGGCCAAGTGAGGTTACGTGGTTGGTTAGGCGCATGGCCAACTGTGCATTTTCGAGTTGGTCGATAGCACTTGGAGCGGCAGGCGCTGCCGGAGTGGCCTTGGTTTCAGCCTTTTTACCGCCGAAAAGGGCTGTGCCTGCGTTTTTCAAAAAAGAAAATAGACCCATGATTCAATTAGATTTTAAATGTTAGACTGTCCTTTATCTGCGAGCTGCATACACCGGGCAGTGTTGTTTAATGTAGTTGGGGCAAAGGTATTGTTTTTAAAAGTTCAACAAAGCTTGCCCCAAAGACTATCGGGATGTTGACGAAAAATTTGACAAATGTCACCAAAATTTTGCTTGTAATATTGGGTACTACTTGCTTGCCTTAAGGATGTACCTAGCATTTTGGGCAAAAGCTGTTTCCCGCAAATTTTCTGATGTCCTAACCAATTCGGCTAACTGAGTGGAGTTGTGTCGTCTAAATAGAATACATAGTTCTAAACGACTGAAACAAAAGCAGGGGAATTGAGTAAAAGGCGTATATTTGCGCAGTTTTTTCGGAAGGGGTTTAAAAATTCATAATTTGTTTGTTTAAATTATTGATTTATAAGCCTTTAACAATCATACATCAACATTTTCTCCGAGGTTTTACCACTCGAAAAATGTGGATTTGGGCCAAGTAACATGCCGGGTTTGCACCGGATGGCATTTGAAAAATGCCTCCTTCGGGTGCTGAACGACAGTTCCCCAAATTTCACAGCTAAAAAAATTGCTTGTCATGCAAGGAAAAGGTTTTATTAAGTTCTTTCTCGTGGCTTTTGCCGTAGTCTCCCTCATTCAATTTGCGTTCATGATTCCCACATGGGGAGTTGAGAGCAAGGCGGACAAATATGCGACTTCAAAATGCCCAGATGGAGAGGGCACCGTTTGCTTCAGGCAACAACGGGCCAGTTACCTGGATTCGATTTCCAGTGAAACAGTTTTCAGGATTCCATTGCTCAAATCCTATACCTATCAAGAGTTGAAAGGCTCGCAGCTGGGCTTTGGCCTCGACCTCAAAGGCGGTATGAGCGTATTATTGCAAGTTGACTTGCGTGACTTCATTCGTGCAATGACTGGCAATTCGTTGGATAAAGGAGTTGAAGATGCTTTGAAAAAAGCGACACAACTGCAACAGAACTCTCAATCTGATTATATCACGCTTTTTGACCAGGCTTGGAGGGAAACTGCGGGAGGCAGGGCATTGAACTCCGTTTTTAAACGCAATGAGTTGCTGAAAAACGAAATCAACGCCAGTTCGTCCGATGCACAGGTGATTGCCCTACTTCGCAGGGAGGCAGACCTTACGGTTGGCCGTACCTACGAGATGCTCAAGCAGCGTATTGACAAACTCGGTGTGGTAGGCCCAACGGTTTCTTTGGACAAAGGCCGGGACCTTATCCTTGTGGAGTTGCCAGGTATTGAGAACCCGCAACGTGCTCGTACATTCCTACAAAGTGCCGCAAAGCTGGAGTTCTGGAATGTGTACCGCATTACCGATGGTGCAGTAGGCAGTGCTTTTGCTGCCGCAAACGATAAGCTGAAGAAGATGGAGTCTGGCGAGGTGACTACCAATACAATTACAATTGATAGTTCGAAAGTTGACTCGCTGGGTAACAAGATAATGGATACCATTCAGGTAGCGGACAACAAAGTTGATACAGCTGGAGTTGACCTTACTTCTACTAGTGGACCATTGTTCGATATTTTCACTCCAAACAATGGGTCACGTGGTTATGCTGTAATGGGTCAGGCTGAGCGCAATAAGCGTGACGAAGTAATGGCCCTGCTTTCCAAGCCAGGTATTAAGGAGTTGTTTCCTGCAAATGTAACTTTCTTTTGGTCTCGCAAGCCTGCCAAAAACGATAAGGGCGAGCAGACTAAGGATATTTACGAACTCTACGCTATCAAAAAAGAGCCAGGCAAAAACACCGCTCCACTTGAGGGCGACCATGTTACGGACGCTGCTGCCAGTCCAAACCCTACAACAGGGGAATTGGCTATTAGCCTCCGCATGGATCCAGAAGGCGCTCGTATTTGGGGTGCCATGACGCAAAAAGCTGCCACCGATAATAACCGTGAAATCGCTATTGTATTGGATAGTGCAGTAGTTTCAGCACCAAGTGTTCAGAATCCAATTCTTAGTGGTTCCTCTGAAATCACGGGTAGTTTCACTTTGGAAGAAGCGAACGATATTGCCAGCATCCTTGAGGTGGGCAAATTGCCTGCGGGCACTAAAATCATTCAGGAATCGCTGGTAGGCCCTTCACTCGGAAAGGAAAACATTAATACAAGTATGAGTGCGCTTTTATTGGGCTTTTTGCTCGTGTTGGCGTTTATGATATTCTACTATGGCTCTGCTGGTATTTTCTCCATCATTGTATTGTTCTTGAATATCATTTTCCTTTTAGGAACGGTGTCTTCTATCGGTACTGTTCTAACGCTGCCTGGAATTGCTGGTATCGTTCTTACCATCGGTATGGCGGTAGATGCGAACGTAATCATTTTTGAAAGAGTACGAGAGGAGTTACGAGAAGGGAAATCACTTATTGTGGCTATTCGCGAGGGCTATCGGCACTCCTATTCTGCAATTATTGATGGAAACTTGACTACCCTTTTGACGGCCATTGTTCTTGCAGTATTTGGCCTTGGGCCAATCAAAGGATTTGCTGTCATTTTGATTTGGGGTATAATTTTTACCTTTTTCACTGCAGTTTTGGTCAGCCGCCTTCTTATTGAATGGTGGGTTGGCAAAGGGAAAGACCTGTCGTTTTGGACTTCACCAACCAAAAACGTTTTGGCCAACCTCAATGTGGACTGGATGGGCAAGCGTAAACTGTTTTATGGAGTTTCAATTGTTATTACAATACTCGGTATTACTTCGTTTTTCACACGTGGTTTTGATCTCGGCGTTGACTTCAAGGGAGGGTTCTCCTACAATGTCGTTTTTGACAAGGCCACAGAGGCAGAAGCTATCCGTGAGGCATTGACTGCCCCATTTGGTAAAACGCCAATTGTGAAGGCTGTTGACACCGAGAATACTTACAACATTCTGACTGATTACAGAGTAAAGGACGATGGCGACAATGTTCAGGAGGAAGTCATGGAAAAACTTCACGAAGGACTCGCTACCTTATCAGGCGGTGTTTCTTTGGAAGATTTCAAGAGCCCAGATGGAATCAAAACCCATGTTATCTCTTTCAGCAAAGTTGGCCCTACGGTGGCCGACGACCTTCGGAAGAGTGCTTGGAAGGCTGTATTCTTTGGGTTGCTCGTTATTTTCCTTTATATCTTGCTTCGTTTCAATAAATGGCAGTACAGCCTTGGCGCTGTCATCGCAACATCACACGACGCATTGATAGTAGTGTCATTGTTTTCGCTCTTGCACGGCATCCTGCCCTTCCCGATGGAGGTTGACCAAGCGTTCATTGCTGCCATCCTTACCATTATTGGTTACTCCGTGAATGATACAGTTATTGTTTATGACCGTATTCGAGAGTACTTTGGGAAATATCCTGACAAAGAGAAACACGATATCATCAACATGGCCATCAACAGCACTATGAGCCGTACGCTCATCACTGCCTTGACGACCTTGTTTACCGTATTGGTGCTTTGGATATTCGGTAGCGGGAGTATCAAAGGCTTTGCTTTCGCCTTGGTGATTGGTGTAGCTGTTGGTACTTACTCTTCTGTATTTATCGCATCGCCTGTAATGGCAGACCTATCCAAAGGAGACATTCGGATTACTGGACGTCCAGTTGGAGGTGGTAAAGAAGACAAAAAGTCTTTTACGAAAGCTAAATCTAAAGCTTGATAAGTGAGCTTTAGCATAATGTCAAAAAATCCCTTCGCCAATTTGTTTGTGCGAAGGGATTTTTTTTGCTAATAATGAAAATACAATTTCAGTTTTGGCACGGTTGTTGGCTAAGAGTGACTTACGTAAGTTTTGGTTAATAATTGTAAGAATTGTCAAAATCGCCTGGAGTAAGTTCAGGCTTTTTTTTTGCCCAAAATTGAGAAGGGGAAATCTGGTTGATGCCAGATTTCCCCTTCTCAATTTTGGGCAAGAGCTTTCACGAAGGCAGCTTGATAAGAAATAGTGGGTAATGTGGTTACGGAGCGCTCAAATCCGAGCAGGTACTCAACAAAAAAAGGAATCAACAGTAAGCCGTTGATTCCTTTTGAATAGAAAATAACCTTTAATGGAAATTATTTCGCAGCACTTACTACTGCCTTGAACGAATCAGGGTGATTCAGGGCAAGGTCTGCGAGTGATTTACGGTTAAGGTCAATATTGTTGGTGGAAAGCTTGTGCATCAACTTGGAATAAGTAGTACCGTTGATACGGGCACCTGCATTGATACGGGCAATCCATAATTGGCGGTAAGCACGCTTTTTTAATTTACGACCTATGAAGGCGTAACCCATTGCTTTGTCAACTGCGTTTTTAGCAACGGATATGACATTTTTCCTTCTGCCAAAGTAACCTTTGGCAGCTTTCAGGATTTTTTTGCGTCTTGCACGAGACGCGACTGCATTTACTGAACGAGGCATAATTTCGAATTTTTAGTACAGCTCAGGGAAACACGCCGTAGCGTGCATACTTGTAGCCTGGACTCTCGTTAAAAAATCTGGTTTTATCCGACAGCAAGCAAGCGCTTTGCACGAGCTTCTTCTGTTGAATCTACTACAGTGGTGCCAGCATGGCGCAATTTGGCCTTGGCGCTTTTACCCCAAAACCTGTGAGAGGTGTTGGCATGGCCACGCTTGACCTTACCAGAACCAGTTAGCGAAAAGCGCTTTTTGGATCCGGAATGTGACTTCATTTTAGGCATGATAAACGTTTTTTTAGTAAAGGAGCGCAAAGGTAAGCAACTACCTCAGTCATTTCCAAACTAAGATGGATTTTAAAGTTCTGAAACGGACATTTATTGACGATGTTTGACTAGACTTTCTTTTTCTTTGGTGTCAAAACCACTATCATCCGTTTTCCTTCCAATTTGATGGGGGCTTCAGGTGTACCAACGTCCTCTAGTTCTTTCACAAACCGCTCCAAGAGGTCCCGCCCACGATCTTTGAACACGATGGTTCTTCCAAAGAAATGTACGTAGGCCTTTACCTTTGCACTTTCTTCAAGAAAATTTTTGGCGTGCCGTGTCTTGAACTCAAAGTCGTGGTCATCCGTGTTTGGACCAAAACGAATTTCTTTTAAAACTGTCTTGGAAGCCTTGGCTTTCATCTCCTTTTCCTTCCTTTTCTTTTCGTAGAGGTACTTGTTGAAGTCAGTCAACCTGCAAACAGGTGGGGATGCATTTGGCGAGATTTCAATTAGGTCAAGCTGTGCCTTATCTGCCCAAAATAAGGCTTTTCTCGTTGACACGATGGAGCCTGCTTCAATAGTTTCGCCAACTATGGTACTGACATCTTCCAAGTTTTCACCTACTAGGCGAATCTCAGGGATCCTTATCTGCTCATTGATACGAAACTTGGGCTCTTGTGGCCTAGAGTAGTTGCGGTTATAATGTCCTTTTGCCAAATGGAAATAGATTTTGTTAAGAAAGTTATGATGGTTGATTTGGAATAAAGGTAGATTCTTGTCCTGCTTTAATCCAAAAATTCATTCGTTTTAAGGTTGAAAATACTGCTTTGGTTATGACAGTTTTGTCAATGTTTAGCTAAAATGCCTAAAAGGCAATTGATTTGAAAAATTTTTCATCACAAACGTAGAAAACAAACGGCCAATGCCCAACTACTGTGCTGAACATTGGCCGGATATTTTTCAAAA
>JAHEAS010000817.1:0-785 GCA_024642645.1 Saprospirales bacterium
TCTTTTACTTACTGCTTGTGCCCCTTTGCTGCGCAATGGGCGTTCACCAACAGCAAAAATAGTTTCGAAAAAAAATGAAAGCTTCCGTCGAAATCAGCATGTACCCCCTAAACACGGACTATGGCACGGCCATCCTGAAATTCATCCACCGCCTTCGGGAGTATCCCGGACTTTTGGTGCAAAGTAACACCATGAGCACACAAGTCTTTGGGGAATTCGACCAACTCATGGCCGCTCTCTCCCAAGAAATGAAAAATGCTTTCGAGGAAGACCAAACCACTGTCATGGTTATGAAGGTCGTGAATTTGGATTTGAGAAAATGAATGGCTGGCTGGTTATATGGCTGAATGGTTGCCCTCGTCATGTACACGTCACGAGGGCAACCATCCAGCTATTTTAACCATTACCGACCTCTCTTTTCCAGAGCCGCCCGGCGATAAGGGTGTTGTAAATGGTTTCTTGGAGGCTGCGGCTGACGGGGATTTTTTTGTCTTTGATGACCAATTGATTGCCTTCCACCAATTCCACTTTGTCCAAAGAAACGACGAACGAACGGTGTACCCGTAGGAATCTGTCCGAGGGGAGCTCCTTTTCCAATTGCTTCAAGGAAATTAAAATGAGATATCTTTTTTGGAGGGTATAAATGAACACATAATCCTTTTCTGACTCAAAATAAAGTACCTCATCGAGCTTGATTTTGATGTATTGGCCGTCGCTTTTGATGAAAAAATATTCAGAATCTGTGCCGGCGACGGGTACAGCTTGTCGTTGCATTTCAAAATGAT
>JAHEAS010000817.1:795-2371 GCA_024642645.1 Saprospirales bacterium
GACAAACTCGGTGCCCGTCAGGTCGGGCATTTGGATGTCCAAAAAAAGGAGGTCAATGTTTTTGAGATCTGCTTGGTGGAGCATTTCATTTGCTTCGAGCGCGCTCTTGCACACGCCGGCCAAGGTCAAAAATGGGGTCTGCTCGACGTAGCCGGCCATGCCTTTTCGGGCTACTGGCTCGTCGTCCACTACCAGGCATGAAATAGAAATGGGTTTAGTCATCTTTTGATTTTTAAGCAACCGCCAAATTTATTGGGCGGCGTCACACCAGCCAGCATGATGCCGTTGAATGAATTTGGCGGTTACGGCACGGCAAAGGTCGCCAAATAAATTTGGCAGTTACGCGAGGGCCATTGGCCGTTTGGCGGTAGTGAGATCAATTTTCAGGTTTGCTTCAAACACTTCGCCATCGTTTTTCAACTCCAATTGATGGCACTTGGGGTAAGTGATGTCGAGCCGACGTTGTACATTCTTGAGCCCGATGCCACCCCCCTGTTTGCCGGTGGGGCTGGGGGGGCGTTTGTTGGGGTTGATGGTGTTTTTGGTCGAAAATAGTAGCTGGCCATTTTTCATACTGAGGTTCACGCTGACTTTGTACCCCTTTGAATTGGAGCCGTGTTTAAAAGCATTTTCGACAAAAGGGATTAGGAGCATGGGGGCTATTTGATAGCCTTTGGCATGGTCAGGTAGTTGGAATTCGAGGTCAAGCAGTTCTTCGTCATGGCGGAGGCGTTGCAGTTCGATATAGTTTTCGAGATATTCCACCTCTTTGTCGAGGTCAATGAGGTCTTTGTTGTAGTCATACAATTGGTGGCTGAGGGTGTCGGAAAACTTGAGCAGTGCCCCCTTGGCCCGCTCGTCGTCCTTTTGTTCCATCAAAAAATAAATGGTATTGAGCGTGTTGAAAATGAAATGAGGGTTGATTTGTGATTTGAGCATTTCCAATTCATTTTCGAGGCTTTTTTTCTCCAATTGCGTGGCATAGTTGTTTCGCTCGTGCCATTGTTGGATAAACTTAAATGCCGTGGTGAAGGCCACTAGCACCGTCGTGTCAACTGCCAAGGTGAAGGTGCCTTCCCAGCCAAAATAATACTCCTTCGGAGAAATGAAATTGCGAAGGAAAACATTGACGAACCAAGCATTTAGGACGATGATGGTGAAAATGCTCAAGGCATAAAAGACGTGTTTTTTCTGGCGGATGAGGTATTTGGGTATCCAATAATAAAAGTTGAAATAAACCACGCCCATTGAGCCAACGAGGGTAGGGATGTTGAAATTTTCCCGGAATTGCGACAAAAACACCACGTCCTGCATACTGGCGAAGACCCAGTAAATCAGCCAAAAGGCTAAGTGCCATGCGAGGGAATTGGTGGGAAAACTTTTTTGCTCCATGCCGGACGGTGTATTTTGTGACGAAGTTAGGCCTTCTTCTGAAAGTTTGGCGCAGTGGCCGCATATGTGTCCTCGCTGAAATAGGGGGCACCAACCATAGTCCATCCGCCAAAAACTTAAAGCGCAATTAATCCCAACTTAAAGACGGGTTCACACGGGCAGGGCAATTTTGCTGCATCATTTT
>JAHEAS010000818.1 GCA_024642645.1 Saprospirales bacterium
TTCAATTTCAATAAAAACTCATTCTTCCGTTCCTGCGGATAATACAATTTGTGGGTATCCCGCATTTCCTCCAACTCCTCTCTCGTGTAACCAAAGACATCTACGGTAGCTTGCTTGAAGTCAATGAATTTACCATCGAATGTGCTGATGAACAAGGCATCCTTTGATTGGGTAAAAACCTCTTGGTACCGTTCTCGGCTCTTTACCGCTTCTTGTTCGGTCAATTTGCGTTCCGTAATGTCTTGAATAATTCCTTGATAAACTAGTTGGTTATTTTCGTCGTGCCGCACGTTGCACTGAACAGAAACAAAGCGGTAAGCGCCTGTTTTTTGGCGAATCTTTAAGTCCTGCTTCACCACCCCTGTAATGGCAACTTCTTCATGAACTTCCTTCAGGGCTGACAATGGGTTGTTTTCTTCATGGAGGTTTTCACCTGCAACCTGAAGCTTTTCATCGGCATTTCCGAAAATATGGAAAAACTCGTCAGTAGCAGTAAACTCGCCAGTTTCGGGAAAGTACTCCCAGTTACCAATACTGGCCATTCGTTGGGTCTCTTCCAAGCGCTTGAGCACCTTCATACGCTCAATCGAAAAACGGAGGGATTTCGAAAGTTGGTCAGAGTCGAAAGCACCTTTGACCAAAAAATCCTGCGCACCGGCCTTCACGGCTCGCAAGCCCATTTCCTTGTCGGAGAAGCCAGTGAGGACAATGATGTTTTTTTGTGGAAATTTTGCGAGCAGCCTTTCCAGAGTCTCGAAGCCACGGCTATCAGGGAGGGTGAGGTCAAGTAAAATGGCCGCAAACTCTTCGCCCGTCTCCAGCGTGGCAATGGCATCGGCCAGTGTGATTTTGTTGACAACCTCGCAGTTTTGCAAATCGGACTCCAATAAATATATTTCTACTAGCCGTGCATCGCCCGGATTGTCCTCCACTAGCAGGATTTTATTCGTAGAAAGGAGTGTCGAATTTGAAACCATATCAGATTATCTTTTGGGGAAACCAACCAGAAATGAAAATTGGTAAATACCCAACTGTCATTTTCCAATAACGAGAGGTCATCTAGGTTGGTGGCTGTTCGGGGCTTTCTACCTCCGCTTCATTGTTTTTCGGCAAAAAAATGAAGTTGGCCCCCAACTCGCTCAAGGCAAACAAGCAAAGGTCGTCGTGGTGAGACCGGTAAAGTGATTGAAAATCTTCCACTTTTTCCTCCGTAATGATCTGCTTGGCGACAAACTCCTCCAGCGTGGAAGCATTGACCGACCAGTTGCCTTTATCAACGCCCTTCTCCACGATATTTATGCCAATATCCACGATGTTCTGGTGGATAACGAAAATCGGGAACTTCGATACGTCTTGGTCTTGAATGACTTCCGCCGCCTGTGCCAGTATATTCTTGTACCCTGCTAGTTCTTTTTCAAGTTGTTTGTAAAGTGGTGTCTTGTTCATGTTGTGAAAATGAGAATTTTATTCCGTTTGGGCTGAATTTCTTTTTCAGCTTACCTTTGCGCCTTGTTTCCAAAACTAAGCTTTCAGTTGCGCAGTTATTGAACATCGGTTAGCCGATTTTTGGAACAATCAACTGCAAAAATGAGCGATTTTATCAAACACGAGTGCGGCATCGCAATGATTCGCCTGCTTAAGCCCCTAAATTACTACGTCGAGAAGTACGGTACCGCCCTCTACGGCATCAACAAGCTGCACCTCCTGATGGAAAAACAACGCAACCGGGGCCAAGATGGCGCTGGTATCGCATCTGTCAAGCTCGATAGCCGACCCGGCAAAAAAATTATCCACCGAAAACGCTGCAGCGGGAACAATTCCATCCAAACTATCTTCGAGGAGGTGTACGACAACTTCAACCACCTCAAAAGAAAGAAACTCAAGGACGGTGAATGGCTTAAGGAAAACGTCGCTTTCGCCGGTGAGTTACTCCTTGGCCACCTCCGATACGGGACGCACGGCGCCAATAGCGTCAAAAACGTCCACCCCTTCATCCGAAAAAGCAACTGGATACAGCGAACCCTCGTCATCGCTGGCAATTTCAACTTGACCAATGTTGACGAACTGTTCCAGGAACTTGTCGAACTCGGCCAGTACCCTATGGAGCAGACGGACACCATCACGGTGCTTGAAAAAATTGGCCACTTCCTCGACGATGAAGTGCAACGCCTGCATACCTGGCACAAGCCCGACGGCCTCGACGACCTCGAAATCAACGAACTCATCTTCGACAATCTCGACGTGCAGCGCCTGTTACAACGGGCAACCAAGCGTTTCGATGGCGGCTACACCATGGCCGGGATGATCGGCCATGGCGATGCTTTCGTGATGCGGGACCCCAATGGCATCCGCCCCGCATTTTACTACC
>JAHEAS010000819.1 GCA_024642645.1 Saprospirales bacterium
TTTGCGGCGGCCATGCTGGGCATTTCAGGGTTTGAAAGCTCCGCCAATTTTATGGAAGAACAGGCCGATGGCGTGTTTCCGAAAACATTGCGGAACATGTGGATAGTGGTCAGCGTGTTCAACCCACTGATGGCATTTTTGGCCTTGGCTATCGTCCCGATGGGCGACGTGGCGGCGCACGAAGAGGCCCTGTTGGCGTTCATGGGCAACAAGGCTGCCGGGCCGTGGCTTTCCACGCTCATCTCGGTGGATGCGGCGCTGGTGTTGAGTGGTGCGGTGCTTACCTCCTACATCGGCGTTGGGGGCTTGTTGGAACGGATGACGCTCGACCGCATTTTGCCCAATTTTTTGCTCAAAAAAAACAGCCGTGGCTCTGCCTATCGCATCACCATCATGTTCTTTGCGCTCTGCGTGTCCATCCTTTTTATCACTGGAGGGGAGCTGGGAGCCTTGGCGGGCGTTTATACCATTTCCTTTTTGTTGGTCATGGCACTGTTCGGCATCGGCAATATTTTATTGAAAATAAAAAGGAAAAAACTGCCCCGGCCCATCAAGGCATCGCCGCTGGCCATCATTTTGGCCATAGCTGCCGTAACGGTGGCCATTGTCGGCAATGCTATCATGAACCCGCCGTACTTGGGGGTCTTTTTGGAATATTTTGTCCCTGCCTTCCTCTTGGTCAGCATCATGCTCAACCGCACCCGGTTGTTGTGGGTATTGTTGGAACTAATAAAATACGTTTTTGAACCTGTCCAGAATTTTGTCAAAAATGCAAATGCGGGCATTCTAAAACTGATTGACGATATAAACTCGCAAGAGTTCGTCTTTTTCACCAACGAAGATGACGTAGCGGTGCTCAACCAAGTCATGATGTACATCAGCAAAAACGAGCATACCAAAAAACTGAAAATCGTGTCTGTGCTGCAAGCGGCAAAGCCCATCCCTGAGCGCCTTAAAAGCGACATTGAGGTGCTCGACCGAGAATACCCCGAAATAGACATCGAATACATTGAAATGGATGGTGTTTTTGGTCCTGAACTCATCCGGGAGCTTTCGGGCAAATGGAAAATTCCCATCAATTTTATGTTCATCGGATCGCCGAGCGATAACTTCCCTTACAAGATTGAAGAATTGGGCGGGGTGCGGCTGATTATTTAAAGGGTTGATGGGGTTGATATCAACCCCTATCAACGATTTCCCCGCATTCACCGACACTTTTCCCGGTTTCACCGAACAGTCCCATTCCCGCCTGCCCACCGGACTACATTTGACCTGTCAAACGAAATTAGTTAACAGTTCAAAATTTAGTTCGCCATGCAAACTTCCAACTTCCCGACCGCTTCCAAAATGACCGATGCACAGTTGGTCGCAGAGTTCCAAATCAACCGCAGCAACCAAGTGTTCACAGAACTTTACAACCGCTATCATAATAAGGTGAAAATCTACTGCATCAAATCCCTCGGCGATGGGCAGGCCGCTGAAGATGCCGCACAGGATGTCTTGATAAAAGCTTTTGAAAAACTGTCCACTTTGCAAAACCCCCAGCTTTGGGTGGCTTGGCTGTTCAGCATTGCCCGCAACCAAGTGTTGAACACACACAAGCAAAATGCCCGCAGCCGCATGGAGCCAGTCGAAACTTGTTTCTCTTTGACTGATGAACCTACTGATTTGGAGACCATGCAAGAGCAAGACCGCAAACTGGCTGCCCTGCCTGTGCTGCTTGGACAAATCCCCGCTGGCCGTATTCTGAAAATGAAATATGTGGAAGGCCGCACCATCGAAAACCTCTGCCAAACACTCCAGATGAACGAAAGTGCTGTCAAAATGCGCCTGTTGCGTGCCCGTCAGAGCGTGGTGCAATTGTATGAGCGGCAGTATGCAAGGGCGTAGTTTTAGAGCCTATGCTTCCCCCGCTTTCCCGTCCTTTTTCCTATTCGAAATTTCCTCCAACAACTCCACTTGATAGCGCTGGATTTCCAATAGGTTGTTGAACTGCTCCTCCATCAGCAGGTTAATTTTTTGGTGCAGGTTGCGCACCTCGATTTCCGCTTTGAGGTTCACGAGGTAATCGTTCTCTGCCCGCTTGCGGTCTTTCTCCTCCTTCCTGTTTTGCGACATCATGATGACCGGCGCTTGAATAGCGGCAATACAGGACAGTACGAGGTTGAGCAGGATGAAAGGGTAGGGGTCGAAGGCTTTCGTGGCGAGTATAACGTTCATGGTTATCCAACAAAAAAGTACCACGCCGAAGGAGATGATGAACGTCCAACTGCCGCCGAAACTAGCCACCTTGTCGGCCACCAATTGCCCCCGGCTGAAAGTTTCCCGGGCCGGGTGCAGCAGGTTTTCCGAAATAAGCTCTTGTTCC
>JAHEAS010000820.1 GCA_024642645.1 Saprospirales bacterium
TTTTTTGCATGTTTGCTTGTTTTGTAAATAGCGTTACAAAGTAAGCGTAATTTCGCCAAAATGCTAAACGTTACGAATTGAATGATAGAAATTGCCATTTCAAAACTCGGCAGCAAATTCTATTTTGTAAATAAAAACTTGTGAATGTAGGCATGGCATGACTTGTCTCATTGTGCTTAAATCAAAACTCATATTTCCCACAACTCATTGATAATGAAAAACTTACTTCCACTATTTTTTCTTTTTATTTTCCTTTTTGAAAACGCAAATGCACAGGTCGTGCTTCAGCAGTTTGCCAATGGTTTCGATAGGCCATGCGATATTTCCCATTGCGGCGATGACCGCCTCTTCGTCGTGGAGCAGCGGGGCTACATTTGGATTTTGGATAAAAACGGCAACAAGTTTATTTCGCCTTTCCTCAACATAGACCCGATTGTAGGGTTCACTGGCAACGAGCGTGGTTTGCTCGGGTTGGCTTTCCACCCGGACTACCCACAAACGCCATACTTCTATGTCAACTACACCAACAACAGCGGCAACACACGTGTTTCCCGCTTTTCTGTTTCGGCCACCAACCCCAACCAGGCCGACCCCAACAGCGAAGTGAACCTTTTTGAGGTGAGCCAACCCTACTCGAATCACAACGGGGGCTGTCTCAAGTTTGGCCCAGATGGCTATCTTTATATCGGCCTTGGAGATGGTGGTTCAGCAAATGACCCACAGGCCAACGGCCAAAAGCGCACAACTTTTTTGGGGAAATTGCTGAGAATTGATGTGGACAACGGCACACCATACGGCATCCCACCCTCCAATCCATTCATCAACGACGCCAACACCCTCGATGAAATCTGGGCAATCGGCATGCGAAACCCTTGGCGTTTCAGCTTCGACCGCCTTACCAACGACCTGTGGATTGGCGATGTCGGGCAGGACTCTTGGGAGGAAATTGACTTCCAACCAGCTGGCAGTCCTGGCGGCCAAAACTACGGATGGCGCTGCTACGAAGGCAACCACAGCTTCAATACCGGTGGATGCCCCAACATGTCTGAGATAACTTTTCCGGTGGCGGAATACGCCAATTCCGGAGCACTTGGCTGCTCTGTGACAGGTGGCTTTGTCTATCGTGGATTCTACTACCCGCAACTTTATGGACAATACCTTTATACCGACTACTGTACGGGCAAACTCTGGTCGCTTAGCCCCGATGGGGCTGGTGGCTGGACGAACGTGCAAATAGCAGACTTCATCAACAACCAATTGGCTTCTTTTGGGGAAAACAAAAACGGCGAGCTCTTCGCCCTTGGCAACTCCAACGGCATCGTTTACCGGGTCGTGGACAATGCGGAAAACTGGATTTACACCATCAATGCCCAGTACCCGACCTGCGCAGGTTCCGCCGAGGGCAGTATCCAGCTCGTTTTCCCAAGTAACGTCCCGACACCAACCATCACATGGGAGGACGGCTCCACTGGGTCAAGCCGTACCGATTTGCCAGAAGGCACCTACACCGCAACCATCACCGGCGCAAACGGCAGTGTGGCCACGGAGACGGTGGTCATCGCACCGACTGTTTCACTCGACATTCAAGTCAGTGACGTGACCTGTCCGGGTGGTGAGGATGGCGCCATTTCACTCACCGTACTTGGCACCCAGGGCTCACCGGTGGTTTTGTGGTCAGATGGGGCTACGGAATTGGAGCGAACAGGATTGTCTACTGGCAGTTACGCCGTGACAGTGACGAGTTTCGAGGGTTGTGTTTTGACAGCCAACTTCAACCTAAGCCCACTGCTTACATCGCCCATGCCAGTCATTGAGGCATCAAATGACACGCTCACCGTGGGGGGCACTTACGCCGACTACCAGTGGTTTTTAAGTGGAGCGGCAATAGTTGGCGCTACTGACTCTACATATGTGGTCACAGAAGAGGGGACTTACAGCCTTTTTGTGTCGGATGTCTTTGGTTGCACAGGCACCTCCAATGAGCTATTCGTGGAATATACCGCCACCAGTGCAATCCCAGCGTTGAAATCTGTGCTGGTGACCCCCAACCCATTCCAGCAAAGCATTCGGCTCGAAGTAACTGTGTCTGAACCTGTTCTGTTGCATGTGTCTATTACCGATATGCAGGGTAAAACAATACTGGCCGACAAAATGGCTGTGATGACCGCTGGTGCTAAAGAATTTGATTTGGGGCAAATACCGAGCGGCACTTATTTGTTGGTGTTGAAAAATGGAAAGGGGGAATGGTTGGAAAAGTTGGTGAAAATGTGATGATGTTTTGCGCTATTTAGTTTTGTGCAAATGCTTTTTGCCATTTGCCTTGGTGTTGGATTGGATATTGGAAAATGTGAAGTGAATTA
>JAHEAS010000821.1 GCA_024642645.1 Saprospirales bacterium
CACTTTTCATTGACGGCGACCATAATATCCTCACTGGCAATTTCACCAACAGCATCGGTGCTGAGTTGGAACTGCGTTTCGGCGACCGGGATGTCATTTTTTACCACGGCAATTCACAGATATTCCTTGACCTCTCCGATGTAAAATACCACAGCTTACCGACCTACAGTGGTAGGCTTTTTGAAATGGCGATTGGCCGTAACGTGAAGCCAGACGGGATTTTCCCGTTGTTCACGGGCAACCAAATTCAGCTATTTTTCCAAAATGGAACGGCTGGCGACAAGATGCCGAACGCCGGTCAAGTTTTTAATTTCACTTTCGACAATGACCCTGCCCCACCCTACCAACCCATTGATTTACAGAAACTTAGCCCCAACGACTTGCGACTGATGACCTGGAACGTGCTGCAAGATGGCCTGCTAGACATTGTCAGAAAACCGCATTTTCAGCGGGTACTTGCGGCAGTTCAACCCGACATCGTGACCTTCAATGAATGCTGGGACATGACGGCGGCGCAGGCCCAAAGCTTCCTGAACTCGGCCCTACCACTTAGCAACGGGCAAAGCTGGAACACCGCAAAATTGGAGACTGGCAATATCACCGCTACCCGCTACCCCATCCTCCAAAACTGGAACATTTATCCAGGTCACCGCCTGATGGCTTCGCTGATTGACCTCCCTGATGCCATTTTCGATAAGGATATTTTGGTGGTAAACGGCCACCTGCGTTGCTGTTCTGCCAATAGCGAACGCCAACTGGAGGCAGATGCTTTTGCCAGTTTCATCCTCGATGCCAAAAGCCCAGGCGGCGTGATTACCCTGCCTGAAAACACCCCCTTTGTCCTCTCCGGCGACATGAACCTCGTGGGTTGGGAACAGCAGTACCTCACACTTTCTTCGGGCAACATCGTCAATACCAGCATCTACGGTAACGGCGGACAACTCGATTGGAACAACTCGCCGCTCATTGACGTGGTGGCGCTGCAAACCGACCAGCGCATGGCCTACACCTGGAACGAACCCGGCAGCCAGTACCCACCTTCCCGCCTAGATTTTCATTTCTGCTCAAACAGTGTGCTGGCAATCAAAAAAGCATACACAATCCAAACGGAAATCATGTCGCAGGTCCGCCTAAATTCTTACGGTCTGTTTCAAAATGATACCGGTGGCGCTTCGGACCATTTGCCGAAGGTGACGGATTTTGTGGTGAGGGAATTGACGGGGACGGCTTCCGAAGTTGAGGTTGTTCCAAGGTTTTGGATTTCACCAAATCCAGCCAATGGTTGGATATTTTTTAAAAGCGAATTTGAATTCAAAAAAACAGCGACCGTTTACTTTTATAATTCTTTTGGACAGGCAATCCAGCATTGGAATATCCCATCAGGTCAGCAAGGCCAAGCATTCTCGACTTCCGATTTCCCTGATGGATTCTACTTTTGGAGTCTTGAAATCGAGAGTAAAAAATTGGGGACTGGCAAACTCATCATTCATCACTAGCCAATTGATAAAAAGCGGACAGGAAAATCCCCTATCCGCTTTTTTGATTGAATTTACTGGCCTTTTCAAATTACTTCTTCCGCCTCGACTCCGTCCTCACCTTGCCTGCTGCCACCCTTTCTTTTGGCTCTGAAACAGGCAGATGTCCAGCCTCTGGCACCTCATAATTTTTACCAAACCAAACCATTCCCCAAACTGCCAATCCAATCACCAACAAGCCAGCAATCAGGGCAATTGTCTCGCCAGTGTAGTAGGATTTGGGTGCAAAAACCATCTTCAGCTCGTGCTGTCCAGCAGGCAGTTTAGCACCACGCAGCACGAAGTTGCACTTGATGAAATCGTCCGTTGGTTGGCCATCAAGGAACATCTTCCAGCCCTTTGAAGGGGGATAGTACACTTCCGAGAAGACGGCAAATTGGTCACCGACCGCCGAGTATTTGTAAACCATCGTATCAGGATGGTAGTGCGTCAGTGAAATGGTGGCCGAGCTGTCGAAGCTGGGCGTGAAGCCTTTGATATTGGCGGCGAATGACTCCTGCACCACGGCCTGCACTTTGGGGTCAAGGTCGGCAAGGGCATCAATCTCGGCATCGCCATTGGCTACCGTCTTGATTTCCTTTACAAACCAGGCATTACCGCAGGCACTAGGATTGGTCAGCGCCTTGTCCTGTTGGTTGATGAAATATTTCGTGTTCAACATGCCGTAAACCCGTTGGTTCTTCGTCGGGTCATTCAGGTATCGCTCGATGACCTCTTGGTAACGCATCAGTTTGGCAGCATGATAACCTCCGACGCTCTGGTGATGGTAGCCGGTAAAAGCATTGGAAAATGGCAGCCCCCTTCGGAAATCCGCCACCCGGAA
>JAHEAS010000822.1 GCA_024642645.1 Saprospirales bacterium
GTCTTTTTCAGGTTGCCCAAAATGGTGCGCTGAATCCGCAGGTCAAGCTGCTTGTCCTTGTAGTTTTTTACCTTGACTTTACCTTCCACCTGCACCAAGTCATAGCTAAAGCCACGGCGTTTGTCCGTCCAAGCGGCCTGCTGGCGGCTGATTTCCCGCTCGGCCTGTTCCACTTTGACCTCCACGGCTTCAGTCAGTTTCACAAAGGTTTTGCCACCGATTGGCGTGTAGGTCATCAGGTCTTGGCTGATGGGGCGACGGTCTCCAGCGCCTGTGGCGCCTTGTGCGTTGACCACCAAAATCGGCGCAGTCGTCCATGGCTGTTTCGTCTTGTTTTCCAGACGCAGGGTGTGGTAGGTCTTGTTTGTTAGCGGTGCAAATAGGAAGTCCGACTCGTAGTAGCGGTTGTTTTCGTCGTTGTCCGGGAGTTTACACTCGTAGATGTGCGCCACCTCCGTTTTTTCTTTAAAAATGGGTTGCACGGAGCGACCGCCCTTGGGCAGGGAGAAGTTTTTAAGGGTGTAAATGAAGAGGTCTTCGTTGCGGCTTCCCTCGGGTTCTTCCGGCCCAGCCATTGTTTCCATATCGCCGCCGTAGTTGACCTGCTGCGACATCAGGGCATTCGAAAAAGCGTTGAGGTCACTTCGGCTACCACGCAAATTGAGTGGTATGATAACCCCCAGAAAATCAACGAGATATGCTAACCGATTGGCGTAGGCGAAATTCGGGACACCCACCACGAGGTTCACTGTTGTGTTGTTGATGTCCTCGGCGTCGTTGGCCACTTCGCCCTGCAAACTGAGGGTTCCGGCAGTCTCGCCGGTGAGTTCTAGGAGGTACTCGGGTGCCCAATTGAGGCCGTTGGCGAGATACATCATGTCCACGGGCTGTTCGCCTTTCTTGTTGTTGAATGACAGTTCGAACAGGTGGCGGGGCGTCACTTTTGGCATGGAAACGTCGAGGTTCGGTTGGCTGTCAAAACTGGCCCAACGGATTTGCCCGGCTGGTATCGTTGACCAACCACCACTCGCCTGCAACTGAATGGTAACAAGGCTTTGAGCTGAAAACTGCGGTTCGCCCCGGTTGTTTTTATACGCTGGCGCAACGCTGATGAGCTTGCCGCTCGCACTCGTTTTTTCATCCAACACACAGGCGACCGTTTTTCCAATGTTGTTGCGAAGTAAGTCCCAAATGGCTACGGCCGTTTCGGTTTTTTGCTCCCGCAAGGTGTCGGGGTAGGTGGCTACCCGGGTCAGGCTGCCCTCCTGGGAATTGAACCAGAGCGTGCCGTACAGCGCCTGTGGGGCCGGATCGGGCAGCAGGAACTTACCGTTGGTTGGTTTCATCAAGCCGCTTTTGAGGTAAAAAGCTTGGCTGTTTTTGAAAATGGAAATGCTTTCAGTCGTGAGTGGCTGGGTTTGTGCGGGCATTTTTGCAAAGCAAAAAATAGCTGCAACGAGGAGGAAGAAGTGTTTTTTCATGTTGATGAATTTTGGTTGAAGGAAGTGGTTAGGCTTGCCAAGTTTTGAAAACTTGGCAAGTCCAATTTGGCATAAACGAAAAGTGCCTAAAAATAAGTGCTAGGGCTGCAATTTAGGATAAAAATTGATTCATTGATTTTTCTCAACCTGCCGCTATGATTCTCAAATTTTGAATTCCTGCTACCTTTGTCTCTCCAAAAACAATTCGACCCCAAGGGGTAAACAATTTCAACAATTCAACAATCAAAATATGAATACCCGCAAAGAAAAAGACTCTCTCGGCATCGTAGAAGTACCCATTGATGCCTACTGGGCGGCGCAGACGCAGCGCAGCATCCAAAACTTCAAAATCGGAGGCCACCGCATGCCACCGGAAATCATCGAAGCATTTGCCTTTTTGAAAAAAGCGGCGGCGCTCACCAACTTTGATCTCGGCGTTTTGCCGAAGGAAAAATGCGACCTCATCGGGCAGGTTTGTGATGAAATACTGGCGGGCGGGCTGGCCGACCAGTTCCCGCTCGTGGTCTGGCAGACGGGCAGCGGCACCCAATCGAACATGAACATGAACGAGGTGGTGGCCAATCGTGGCCACGTCATCAAGGGCGGCAAACTGACCGACGAAAAGAAGGTGCTGCACCCCAACGACGACGTGAACAAGTCCCAGTCGAGCAACGATACTTTCCCGACGGCGATGCACATTGCGGCCTACAAGATTTTGGTGGAAACGACAATTCCCGGTTTAGAGAAGCTTCGGGACACGTTGAAGGCCAAGTCAGCGCAGTTTATGGATGTGGTGAAAATCGGCCGTACTCACCTGATGGATGCCACCCCGCTGACGGTCGGTCAGGAGCTTTCGGGCTATGCCGCCCAGCTTG
>JAHEAS010000113.1 GCA_024642645.1 Saprospirales bacterium
GGTGTTGTTGGTGACACCGTTTCCAGACCAGTTTCCGGCAAAGCCGCCTTGCGTGGTGGGCAAAGCGATGGCCGTTTCGTTTTCACAGATACTGGCCGGAACGCCTGTGATGGCTGGGGTGGTAGCCGTGTTTACAGTGATGTTCGTGTTTGCTGGCCCCACGCAAGTTTCACTTGAAGTGAATGTAATGGTAATGGCGCCACTCAGCCCGCTTGGATTGAAAGCAGTGCCATTTACACCCGTACCTGACCAAATGCCTATTTGGTAAAATGGGTCTTGCAACGACGTGAGGTCGTAGGGTGGGTCGGTGTTGCAAAGCACGGTAGAACCGAGGATGGGCGTGGCAGCCTGTGTGACCATGACCGGAAGACTTGCTGTGTTGGCACATTGACCGGGAGTCGGCGAAAATGTTAGATTGAAACTGCCCGGCCCAGCCATCATTGGGTTGAACGTGTTGGATACAACACCTTGTCCCATCCAATTGCCGTTGATGCCGCTTAGGTTGGTGGGCAGGTTGGTCGGTGGGTCGGTGGTGCAGAATGGGCCGATGGGACTTGGCATCGGGTTCGCCGCTGAGTTAATGGCAACCATCATCGTCGTAGGCAATGCACACTGGCCAGCCGTTGGGGTAAAAGTGGCAGTGATAGTGTTGCCGCCTTGCCCCGTGGGATTGATACTAGCGGGGTTCCAAGTGCCATTGATGCCTTGAGTGGAGGTAGTGGGCAGAACAAATGGCGGATCATTTTCGCAAAGCGGCCCTACTGTGTTGAACGTAGGTATGGTAGCAGCGGTACCGTTGACCACCATGTTGTCGACATAATAATACTCGTTGTTGGACTTGTTGGCAGCAAAAAACCGGAACTGGAGCGTATTGCCGTTCAGTCCCGTCACGCTGATATTGCCTGAAATCGGCATCCCGCAAACGTAGCCGAACTGCGTCCAGCTCCCGCTGTTCAGGCTGTATTCCGCCACGATTTGATCGTGGCTGTTGTCGGGTGGGGTAGTGCCTTGACAGCCGAAAATCGGTGAGCCACCAGAATCACATTCGAAATTACCAGTGGCCGAAACATCAAACGTGATGCTCACATTGCAATAATCCGAAATGTCGATGACTTCCGACAACCAGGAATTGTCGTTCCCACCACCGCCAAACAACGGACAGCATGGCGCACCTTCGATGTCGTTGATGGTAAAAACGCCGGACCAAACCCCCCATTGGCTGGCGCCCGGGCCGAGGTTAAGGTTGCCGCCGTCGTCGCAGTCGGTGGCGTTGGTCGTCCATTTTGGAGGACCTTGCGTGGTGGCATCGGGGTAGCTGTTGAAATCTTCTGTCCAAATTTGGGAAAAGGCGGAGGAGGGGAAAATACTTGAGATAAACAGCAACAAAATGCTGTGCCTTACAACCGAAAATACCAGTTGGGAGTGCCGTTTAGCCATCATCAATATTGTTTTGGGCAAATGTTTTCACAAAGATAAAACAATGAAACGGGGTTTTTAGAAAGGCGTGAGCGGGAGTGCGGGTGAGCGGGTGAGCGCACCAAATTGCTGCTCACTCGCTCTCACCTCTCTCACTCGCTATCAAAGGTTTAGCAAGAAACCAATCGTGAAATTGGCATCCCAGTCAAACACAAAGGTCTGGCAGCCAGTAGCATCGGCAACGGCCTTGTAGATGTTGAGGCCAGACTTTTGTTTTTCGCCGGAGGCCGTGTATCCGCTTGGGGCTTTCAGCACGGTGTAGCGCTCCTTGCCGTTGCGCACCTGCTTCGCCAACTCGAACGGCACGCCACCGATGATGAAGCAAGTGCCACGGAGGCCGGACGGAATGCCCTTGGCCATGGCGCTCACGTTTTGGTAGGCTGCATCATCACTGACTTTGTCCTGAAAATATTTGGCGCCATAGGCTTCCTTTGCCATCACGGTACCGCCTTGTATCCACGAGATTTTGGTGTTGCCGGAGCCGATGTCCACCACGAACGCCTTGTCGTTAAAGCTGGCAGGCAGTACGCTTTTCAGTGCCAACTGGCCTTCCTGCTGCGGCGTTACGGTGTTTACGAAGTACCCCATTTTTTTAAGCGCAGCAATGATTTGCTTGGTGATTTCCACCTTTTGCGCCCCGGAGCTGATGACGAAGTGGATTTCCTTGCCACCCACTCCGAATGCCAGCATGTCAGCGATATAGTTTTTTAGTCCGGCGGTGATGTCGGCATCGTTGGTCATGCTCTCGTAGAGCAGGCTGCTGCCATAGTCGGCTTTCTCCAGTTTCCAGTTTTTCTGGGCATCCACGTTGATGATGAACGAGTTGAAGCCCGTGGCGCCGAGTTCCACCACGCCCCGCAGCTTGCCGTTCACTGGCTCTGGGGCGGTGTAGTTGAAGCTGGGTGTTGGGGCCGTTGTGCCACCGCTGTTGTTGGTGTCTGTGGTAGTTGGCTCGGTGGTCGGTATTTCCGTTTCACTTGTGGTGACGGTGTCCGTGCCGCCGCCAATCACGCCAGGGAAGAGGTATTTCACACCGAAGAAAATCGCTGCCACGATGGCGAGCACGATGAGGATTCTTGCGAAGGGAGTTAATCTTGACATGGTTGCGCTGTTTTTTGTTTTGAAAAATATAGCGCAATGGTACGGGTTTTTAGGGGATTTTGGGAGGGTGGGGGGAGGGTTTTAGATGAACGAGTTGGCTTGCTGCTATGCCACCGTGCGTTGGGTTTGCGGGATTGCCGTTCGATGATATGGGCAGCAAGCTGTTATTAGCTTCTGGTATTTATTCAGTCATCTTGCCAAATAGCCTCAACAGCTAAAAAGTCGCTGATAATCAACTTAATTTTTAGTCCATTCCAAAAATCTTCAGTCAGAAAAGAATAATTGCCTTCTTGAACGACAATCAATTTTTTGGGCAATAAGATTATTATTTGTTGCAAAAATTCTGTGAAAAGCTCTTGACCCCAATTCAGGGGCTTTATCAATAACTTTTTTCTCAACTGATAAAAACTGCTCTAATTGTTCGTCTGTCAAACTACCCAAGGTGCCAAACCAAATTTGCATGGGGTTTTCAAATCGAGGTTGGCTATATTCATATTTAGCATGTCCCTTTACGAGTTTTGTAATTACCTTCTCAATCCTTTTTTCTTCAATCCTAAGAAAGATATTTTCATTTTCTTCAAATCCTCACCACCCGCCCAGCGCCCAATACCACCCCATCCACCAGCAAGTGATAAAAATAAAGCCCTGTGCTTGCTGCTTCGCCGCCCCATTCCACAGCGTTCGCTCCGGCAGGCAATTCGCCCATTGGCAGCGTTTCGACTAAATGTCCACGGGCATCCAAAATGACCACCTGCACCGCTGCCGCTTTTTTCAACGAAAACCGAAAGGATGTGCTGCTGGCAAACGGGTTCGGGACGCAGCGGACCGCCGTTTTGCTGTCGGCAACCTCCGCCGTCGCACTGAAAATATCCGGCACGATGCGGCTGTAAAAAATGTCCTCCTCGCCGTTGAAGGTGGCAGCCCAAGCGAGGTGAGCCGCCAGGTTGTCGGAGCGCTGGTGGTTGTAGTCGCCCATTTTCTGCTGCTGCGGCCAGCCGAGGTGAGGGTCGAAGGCATCGCTGAGTGCCTCGTTTGGCGACCACGTGAGGCCGCCGTCGGTGGAGTACGAGTAGTAGAGCCGGGAGAGGTAGGTGCCGGGGTTGTCACGGGTATCGAACCAAGTGACGTCCAGTCGTCCGTTCGGTGCGACGGAGAGGCTGCCGAACCACTGCCAGTTGAGCCCGTCGGGGTCTGTGTCATCGTTGATGCGGATGGGGGCTTCCCAAGTTTGGCCGCCGTCGGTGCTGCGGGAGAGCTTGACGTCAGCGGGGTCGCCATTGCCGTTCACAGCGGCCAGTAGGTAAACATTGCCGTGGGTGACCGTGCTGGAATTGTCCACGTCGATCCAAGCTTGGCCGAGCATTCCGCCGGGATTGGGGCCGTCATAAATGGCGAGGTCGCCGCCCATGTCAACCTGTTGCACGAGGTCCCAGCTGAGCGGCTGCCCGATGATGCCGGGGTCCTCCGATTTCAGCACCACAAATCCGCCGGGCGAGCCGCCGCCACAAGCGTACAACGACCCAGTCGGGCTAACGACCAAGGTGCCACGGGTGGGATTGTTCACCAATTGCTCGCAGGGTTCGTAGGTTATGCCGCCGTCCAGTGAGCGGGTGAACGCACCGGGTTGGCAACTCGAAATGCCGGTTTTCCAAAAGGCGTAAATATTGCCGTTGGTGGCGCCATCGGTGCGGTCAATGGCCATCCACTGCTTGTCACCGCCAAATGCATCGGTGCCGGAGCTCCAAGTGTCGGTGCCGGTTATTGACTTGAAAACTTGGCAGACATAATCGTTGCTGTTGTTGATGGTGAGGCTATTGTAGTAAAAATTGCCTTTGGAATCTGCGTCCAGCACGGGGTCGGAGCGGAAAATGCCCGCCTCGATGGGTTCGGGGAAGTTCCAGTTTTCCCCAGCATCAAAACTGAAGGCGTAGCCCGCCTGCCGGAAGTTGCTGGCGATGGTGTCGAATTGCCGCCAACCGATGGCCAAGCGGTCCGAGTTGGTGGGGTCAATGACGAGGGACGGTTCATTGGCGGCATCGCCGAGGATGTTCTGTCCGGCGGCGTCCACGTTCACTTGCCGGATACTAAATGTCGTGCCGTTCAGTCGGTAGGGTGGGGAGGTGGCCCGCCCCGCCCTCGGCACATGGATGTACGGGTCGTCCGGCGATTCGTCATACTCGAATGGCGGGGCGTTTTGCGCCAGCAAAAAAATGGGGAACGTGAGGCAGAGCCAAAATGCGGTGCTTTTCATGGTGGTCGTTTTTTTGGTAAATTTATAAAAACAGGGAAGGAATTCTTGTTGCCATGTTTACCAATTGTCTAATTGCTTGCGCTAAAAGTTAAAAAAATCCAGACAACACTTTCCATGCGCGGAGATGTGGCTACCTTGCAGCATTGTTTCACCAGGAAATATCCAATTTATGAAAAGAATGTACTTCCCGTTTCTTGCTTTGATTTTTTGCTTCGCAATGCTGCCCGAAAGTGTTCAGGCGCAGTGCACTACTTGGTCGTCACCAACGCCACCGGGCACCTACAACGACTTCAACAGTACTTTTCTCGGAGCGCCGTGCGACTCAGGCAACGGCTGTCCGTTCAATGAATTAACGGCATTTCAGGTTTACGCCTCCGAGGCGTACATCTGCAACAATTTTCGGGCTGGTGGCACTTATGCCTTCAGTATTTGCAACGGCCCTGGCGCAGGGACCTGGGTGCCCGAATTTACCATCATTGCGCCAAGTGGCACTGTGGATGCCTTCGGCCCCGGCGACGGCGACGGCTGCACCATCACCTGGACGGCATCAGAAAACGGCAATTACACCATCGTCATCAACGAAGCCGGACACTGCCCAGGTGGCCCGAATACTAGCACCAGCAATGGCTACCCAGCTCTCACTTGCATCAGTGGTGCAGTTTGTACTGGGGATATTTGCTCCGCAGGCGAACTAACCACCACGGGTGCAGTCTCTGCGTGTGGTACTGGCGCATCCTTTGATATCGCCACTGATGGCTCACAATTCACGCCACCGAACGGTGGTCATGGCTGGTATTTTGATGATGCGTTGGGTGGAACGGGCGGCCTTGTGGGTGGTTTTACCCTCACCAACATGCCTTTTGCCAGCACCTTGGATGCCGACTTGAATGGCGTTTTAAGCCAAAATTTGCTACCGATTTTAGCGGGTACTTGGGTCGTCAAGAGCGTATCTTATATTCTCGCAAGCGACCCATCGGGCACGGTTTGCAGCACTTCCATGGACTCGCTCATCGTCTCCTTTTCGAACACTGCTCCACCGTCTGTCACCATAGTTGACAATGGCAACAGCAGTGCCACGGCCACTGGCACGGGTGGCACAGGTGCTTTGACTTATCTTTGGTCAAATGGCCAAACGACAGCTACAGCCACGGGCCTACCCACCGGCGACTACTCCGTCGTGGTGACTGATGCGAACGGCTGCACGGGCATGGCCTCGGTGAGCGTGGTTTCCGGCGTTGGCAATATTTCGACCTTGGAATCCCTTTCTATTTCCCCAAACCCAACCAGCGGTTTGTTTTTGGTGAAAATGGAACTCGCTTCCGTTGAAAATGTGGCAATAAATGTATTGGACGTCACAGGAAAGCTGGTCGCTCAAGCAACTGGAATTACCTCAAACGGGCAATTCACCTTCGACCTCAGCGCCCAAGCCGCTGGGATTTACCTGCTGAAACTGACCGTTGGCGGAGAAACACTGGCTAAGAAACTGGTGCTGACCCGGTAAAAAAATAACCACCCAAACGCCACGCACTCAATAATAGGGGTGCGTGGCGTTTCTTTTTTATTTAAAAATGAAAACCGCTCCCATCGGCATCTTTGACAGCGGGTACGGTGGCCTCACTGTCCTTCGGGAAATTGCTGCGCTCCTTCCTGGATACGACTACCTGTACCTCGGCGACAACGCCCGTTCACCTTACGGTCCTCGGGATTTCGACACGATTTACACTTATACTTTGGAGTGTGTGCAGTACCTGTTCGGGCAGGGTTGCCCACTGATAATTCTCGCCTGCAACACGGCCTCTGCCAAGGCGCTCCGTAATATCCAGCAACTTGCGCTCCCGAAAATAGCGCCCGACCGTCGGGTGCTCGGTGTCATACGGCCAACGGCGGAGGTCATCGGCAATTTTTCAAAAACTAAAAAAGTGGGCGTGCTCGGCACTTTGGGCACGGTGCGCTCGGAGAGTTATTTGATGGAAATTGGGAAATTTTTCCCAGAGTTGGAAGTATCGCAGCAGGCTTGCCCGATGTGGGTGCCGCTAGTTGAAAACGGCGAATTGACGGGCGCTGGCACCGAGTTTTTTGTAAAAAAATACCTAGGCGAACTACTGGCAAAAGCACCGGATGTTGATACCTTGCTACTCGCCTGCACGCACTATCCGCTGCTGGAACCGGTCATCCGGCAGTTTTTGCCGATTTATCCCTTTGGGAAGGAAATCAAGGTTATTTCACAAGGTGGAATCGTGGCGAAAAGCCTAGTGGACTACTTGCATCGTCACCCAGAATTTGAGGAAAAATGCTCGAAGCATGGCCATCGGACGTTCCACACTACCGGTTCGGCGGAGGATTTTGATGGGCATGCTTCGGCGTTTTTTGGCCAGAAAGTGAGGTCAAGTCATGTGGCGGTGGCGCATTATTAAATCAAGACAATAGACTTGAGACATTAGCTAATTCAAGTTGCGGATAATTTAAGACTTGAGCTGGTTGATGGAGTTTATGAGGTTGATAAGGGTTGATTTTACCCCCAAGCTGCTAAACATCAACCTTTATCAACTAAATCAACCCTTATCAACCAGCATCCGCAACTTAGGTTAATAAATGTTTGCCACCTGCCCATCGAAAACTAAATACAGCAATGGTTTATTTGACAAGAAGAGAACGCTTTAATGCCGCACATAAACTTTGGGTGGAGGATTGGAGCGAACAGAAAAATCTGGAATGGTTCGGAAAATGTGCCAACCGTAATTGGCATGGACACAATTACGACCTGTATGTCACTGTCAAGGGACTCCCCGACCCTGTCACTGGCTTTGTGATGGATGTGAAACAACTAAGCCAACTCATTAAAAGCAGCATCGTTGACGTGGTGGACCACTCCAACCTTAACCTTGACGTGCCCTTCATCCCGAAAGGCATGCAGCCCACCACGGAAAACCTCGCCATCCTGTTTTGGCAGCAACTCGCCCCACATATCTCAGGATGCCAACTGCACTGCATCAAGCTCTGGGAGACGGAGAATATTTATGTGGAGTATTTCGGGGAATAATCACCTTTTTGCCCCATCCTTTATTTCCTCTACCACTTCTGGATTGAGCAGCGTCGAGGTGTCTCCCAAATTGGAGGTATCCCCCTCTGCAACCTTCCGCAGTATCCGTCGCATAATTTTACCAGAACGTGTTTTAGGCAGGCCAGTCACAATTTGAATAACATCTGGCTTCGCAATAGGCCCAATGATGCGGGTTACCGTGGCCAGCACTTCCTTCTCAAATTTTGCGATATCCGAAACCGCTCCTTCTGCGATGACATAGGCATAAATGCCTTGCCCTTTGATTTCGTGCGGGAAGCCAACAACAGCGCTCTCCACCACATTCGGGTGTTCATTGATGGCATTTTCCACTTCTGCAGTGCCGATTCTATGGCCGCTCACATTCATGACATCATCCACCCGCCCAATTATACGGTAATAGCCATCGCTATCACGACGAGCACCGTCGCCCGTGAAATATTTATCCTCAAAAGTTGAGAAGTAAACTTGCTTGCAACGCTCATGGTCGCCATACGTGGTGCGGATAATCCCCGGCCACGGAAACTTCATACAAAGCATCCCTTCCACATCGTTGCCTTCCAGTTCATTGCCGGAGGCATCTACCAAACAAGGCTGCACACCAGGAAGCGGCAGGGAGGCATAGGTGGGTTTCAGCGGCGTAATGCCCGCCAATGGCGAGATGAGGATGCCGCCAGTCTCCGTTTGCCACCAAGTGTCCACGATGGGGC
>JAHEAS010000823.1:0-470 GCA_024642645.1 Saprospirales bacterium
ATTATCACGTGACCATCACCGATGATGCTGGCTGTACCATTGAATTTATGTCGGTGAAAGTACCCCCAGAATACACGGCGGTCAACGTTCAGCAGGTGTCAACAGGAGAAGAAGTGATTTGCTTTGGCACCGCCGCTGGTCAGCTCAGTGTGGAAGTCCAAGGCGGCGCAGTGCCCTACCAATTCAATTGGAGCAACAGTATTCATGGCACAACGAGTACCCCAATACTGCTAAACGAAAACCTCCCAGTTGGTCAATACAACGTTACCATCACCGACAACACTGGGTGTACTGCCGTGTCGCCGTTCATGCCCATTTCTACTTTCGGAGCCGTTAACCCAACCATTGCTGGCAACCAGTTGGAGCATGTTCACTGCAAGGGCGGTGCTGATGGCGCCATTCCACTGATGGTCGGCGGCGGCCTCGTGCCATATAGTTTTTATTGGGAAAATGCCATGGGCGACTCCATA
>JAHEAS010000823.1:480-2354 GCA_024642645.1 Saprospirales bacterium
AGCGGCCTGGCAGCCGGAGCCTACCACGTCACAGTGACCGACCAACTTGGGTGCACCGGGAAGGCCTCCACGATGCTCTTTGAGCCAGCGACGGTGTTCGTGCTTGATTCGGCGGTGGTTCAGGATGTTGATTGCTTCGGCAACCAAACAGGCAGCATTTCCGCATTGCCGCAAGGCGGCGACATGCCTTACCAATACCTTTGGAGCTCCACAGGAGCAGGCAATGGTGCCACAACGCAGGGCATCACGGGCCTACCCACAGGCAATTACTTGCTCACCGTCACCGATGACAACGGTTGCCAACGTATGGGTGCTTTTTTTGTGGATGGCCCCGATGCTTCGATTGGTGTCACTGTGCTCGACTCTGCTGGCGTAGTCTGCTTCGGCGACACCGATGGCTTCATCAACATTGCTGTTTCTGGGGGAACACCCGGCTATATTTTCAATTGGAATGCCATTTCGGGGCAGCAAAACCTGTCCAATGCACCAGCCGGAGATTACACCCTCGTCATTTTCGACAGCGAGGGGTGCCCGTTCACGGCGACCTATCACCTTGGCACTCCGCCACCGCTTCAACTTGGGGTGAGCGCTAATGACCAAACCCAAGTTGCCCCACCGAACGGCTCGGCCACCGCCAATGCTTCGGGTGGCACGCCGCCAATCCAGTACAATTGGAGCAATGGCATGTCCGGGGAAACCATCACCGACCTGACCTCAGGGCAGTACAGCGTGACAGCTGTTGACGCCAATGGCTGCGACATCATGGACTATGTTTTCGTGGATTTCACTTCCAAAACAATTGACAATCAACAAGTTGTGCCATGCGTTTTCTTCCCAAACCCGACCAGTGGTCCAGTCAATTTACAGTGCTCCTCAATGGCCTCACAGGCAGTTGACCTGCGGGTTTTCAACCAAATCGGTCAGCTTGTTTTGGTGAAAAATGCCGAACCGCTCCAAAGCGACCGCCTCCGTTTTGACCTGCAAGACCAGCCACCCGGCATCTACCAAGTGGTCGCATTGACATCGCAGGGCGTTGTTTTTGAGGGTAAAATATTGGTGCAGCGGTAGGTGGGATTGAGTGAATTGGTAAATTGGGTGAATTAGGTAAAATGGGTGGGGATACAACTTTTTTCGGCTAAGCCACCTCTCTACTGCATTGTACCAATCAAACTTTGTATGAATTCCATCCTATTTTTGCTTTCAACCGCCATTTTTCTCCAGAACAACTGGCAGGTGTTTACCAGTCCTGACGGGCGCTTTCAAATCGAAGTCCCCGGTAGTTTCACCGAAAAAACCGACTCCGTGAAAACGGATATTGGCGACCTCGTTTACCACACCTTTTTCCTCCAAACGGACTCGACTGCCGAAAACCTGTTCTACATGGTCAGCTACTGCGACTACCCAGCCAGCGTAGCCTTCGCCGACTCGACGGGACTTGCTGAGGATTTTTTCAAAGAAACCATCGAAGCCGCCGCTGAGACCGTGAAGGGTGAACTCGCCTATTCCGCTGATATTCAATTGGATACGCACCCTGGCAAGACTTGGCGGATTGACTACCTCGGTGGTAAGGCCGTCATCAAAAACCGGGCATACCTCGTGGGCAGCCGCTATTACGCCCTGCAAACCATCGCCTGGAAGGACAGAAGCCTGAACGGTGAAGGCACGAAGTTTTTTGATTCGTTCCGGCTGATGCCGTAGGCTGCCAACTCATAAATACCGCCCATCCTCCCGCCAAGCCAATTTCTCCATTTTCACCACCTCCACCGACGGAAACCCGAACTCTTCCACCGCCCGACCCTCGATGCGGTAGATGCCTTTGCCCCGGAACGGGCTGGTTTTCAGGTAGTTGGGAAAATGAACCGTATCAAAAAAGC
>JAHEAS010000824.1 GCA_024642645.1 Saprospirales bacterium
ATTCTCTTGAAGCCAACCACAGCATCCCAATCGTAAATCGTAAATCGTAAATCGTAAATCCGAAATCCGAAATCCGAAATCAAGCTCAAGGTTTCCCCGCCCCACTCTTCACATATTTATCCAGCCACTGGTCCATTTCCCAAGCCATGTGCATAATGGATTCCTTGCCCCGGTAGCCGTGGCTTTCGTGTGGGAGCATGACGAGCCGAACCGTGCCGCCGTTGCCTTTCATGGCAGCGAACATCCGCTCACTCTGCATGGGGAAAGTGCCACTATTATTGTCCGCTTCGCCATGGATAAGCAGGAGCGGCTCTTTGATTTTGTCCGCAAAATTGAAAGGCGACATCTTATAATAAGTTTCCGGGGTCTCCCAATAAGTGCGCTCTTCGGCCTGGAAGCCGAACGGGGTCAAGGTGCGGTTGTACGCCCCGCTCCTCGCTATGCCAGCAGCGAACAAGTCCGTGTGCGCCAATAAGTTAGCGGTCATAAACGCCCCGTAAGAGTGGCCGCCCACGCCGATGCGCTTTGGGTCACCAACGCCCATATCGTCGAGGATTTTGACGGCAGCCTGGGCATTCGCTTGTAGTTGTTCCACGAACGTTTCGTTTGGTTCTTGGTCGCCTTCCCCAACGATGGGCATGGCTACATCGTCGAATACGGCATAGCCCTGCGTGACCCACAGAATGGGAGATGCCCAACTCGTTCGGATGAATTCATACGGCGAATCCTGCACCTGCCCGGCTGCCTCGGCGCTCTTGAATTCACGGGGGTAGGCCCACATCACCACGGGCAGTTTGCCGTCCCTTGCCTTGTCGTAATTGGCTGGCAAATAAAGCGTTCCGGTGAGGTCGAGTCCATCGGCTCGCTTGAATTTGAGGAGTTCTTTTTTGACACCTTTCATGCCCTCGAATGGGTTCGGGAAGCTGGTAACCTGCGTGACTTTACCCTTTTTTAAGTCCCGAAGGAAATAATTCGGTTGCTCGTAATTCGCTTCCCGACGGGTCAACACTAGGCCTTTTTCAATGTCCAAAATCGTAACGGGCGTTTCGTAATAAGGTGCTTCCGAACGCCAAAGCCGGGTTTTCTTTTGCGAAGCCAAATCAAACTTGTCCACAAAAGGTCGGTTGCCTTCAGGGCTGGCGCCTTGACCGGTCAGGAACAGCGATTTGCCACCGTCGGCGGTCAACAGCACGTTCCAGCCAGCGGCATTTCTTTCGGTCTGAAAACCACCGGGACTGTTGTAGCGGTCTTCCGTGTTCAGGTCGAAAACGACGACCGGGGCTGTGTCAGGTTTGGCTGGTTGCCAATAGCGGACAATCTGGCGACGGGTCTGCCACCAGGATTCGTAGGCCAAAGCCAAGCCGTCATTGCCCCAAGTCAGGCCAGCGTAGCGGAGGTTGAACGAAATGCCCACTTGCGGTGCCCCGGTGAACGGCGCATCGAGGTAAAACATCCTGTCCCGAACGTCCACCTCGTTTTTCGGGTCGCCGCCGTCCTGCGCTTCCACCCAATAAAGGCTGGCAGGTTTGTCGGCTCGCCAAGTGAAACTGCGAGGGCCAGTCGGCACGGCGTTGAAGCCTTTCGGGATGTTTTCAACAGCGGGCAAGTCGGCAATTTTGCGTACAACCGTCCCTCGCTGGTCGTAAATGTTCACCGATTCAGGAAAACTATAGTACGGCACGATATAAGAAAACGGCTTTTTCACTTCAGAAACAAGCACATATATGCCGTTAGGCGACGCAGAAAAATCGGTAAAAATGCCTTTGATAAAAGGCTTTTCGTTCCCGGTGGCGAGGTCGAGCCACATCAGTTGGGAGGTCGTATAATATTCGAAAAGCGTCTCGTCGTATTTGTTGCTGAGCAAATCCTGGTAGGTACGCACCGGTGCGGCCTTGCCTTGGTTCGACTGCACGGTGGGGCCAACTGGTGCGGCCGATTTTTCAGGAACCGCGCCCCGGTCGTTTAGGATGCGTTTGTAAAGCAACGTTTTTCCATCAGAAAACAGCTCGAAAGCACCGCCCGCCGCTGCATTGACAACGGCCTCCGTCAGCCGTCGGGCTTTAGCAGCGGCCACGTCAATCGTCCATAATTCGATGCCATTAGCCACCGTGTTGAGGAACACTATCCTCGACCCATCGGTGTTCCAAGTCACGCTGCTTATCCTTGGATTTTGGGGCAGACCCGTGATGGGGATTTCTTTTTCGCTCTCCAATGTCCTCATGGTCAGGCGGTTGTAAAAGGAGGCACGACTTGGGCCATTGGTGCGGGGGTTGATGCGGATACCACCGATACGGAGTTCTTCCTCGCCCACTTCTTCGATGGAAGGCAATCCTGGCTGGCTCAGCAGCAGCAT
>JAHEAS010000114.1 GCA_024642645.1 Saprospirales bacterium
TCGCCGACTCGCAAAAAAACACGCTGGACGACCTCCACCTGAACATTGCCGCAGGCGAAAAACTCTGCGTTGCCGGCTACAATTCATCGGGAAAATCCACCCTGCTGCACCTCATCGCAGGGGTTTACACCCAGTTCACTGGCTCGATTTCCTACAACAAAATCCCCTACCGAAACCTCGACATCGTGAGCCTGCGGGCACATATCGGCGACCATATTTCGCAAGAAGATATTTTCAAAAGCAGCTTGTTGGAGAACATCACGATGGGCCACCAAAACATTCGACTGGAAGACGTCATTAGTGCCGTGGAGAAGGTCGGCCTGGCCGATTTTGTAAAAAAACTGCCTGATGGCTACGATACCATTTTGTTGCCTGGCGGCAAAAACCTGCCCCGCAATATCATCTCTAAAATCATTTTCGCCCGTTGCATTGCCGCACGCCCCGCCTTGCTGGCCATCGAGGAACCGTTCGATTTTTTGGAGAAAGAAGACCGGGAGCGCATCGCCAAGCTGCTCACCTCCATCCCGAATTGTACCCTCGTCACCGTCACCGACGATGCATTGATGGCAGCCAAGTGCGATCGCATCATCATTATGCAGGAGGGCAGTATCTTGGAGGAGGGCAGTTTCGAGAAAATACGCAAGAGCAAGCATTTTGAAAACGTGTTTAAATGATTTTAGGAAGGCATTATTTGCAAAAAATTAGGACTGATGATACCAAAGGTCATTGGTGGGTTGGATGCCATTATTGAACCTTGTCCAAATTTCCAAGCCATGAAAAAAACACAGCCAGACATCCGTGAAAGCTTCCCGTGCCGACCAAATGAATTGAGTCCGCTTATTGAGCAATTGCTCAAAGTGAGGAACGACGTGCTGCAAAAGGAAAAGGCATATAAAAACTTGGGCAAAATACACGCAGTAAACCAGAAAAGTGCTCGGAACCTGCTCCAATATATGGCCTTCCGGCTCCACGACATCCGTGATATGCAAATCCAAATGACAGAGTGGGGCATCTCCTCCCTTGGCAGGGCAGAGCGCAAGGTACAGGCTACGCTTGACACCGTGCTGCAAACCATGCACCACCTCGCAGACCGGAGCTGGGAGCCAAAAGAAAAACCGCCTGTGTGCTACCGGGACGCAAGGCAAATATTGGAGGACAACACCGACCAACTGTTGGGAGCGCACCCTGCTGGCAGGCGGGTCAGAATAATGGTCACCATGCCAAGCGATGGCGGTAGCAACTACTACCTGGTCAAAAACCTTTTGATGAATGGCATGAACTGCGCCCGCATCAACTGTGCCCACGACGACAAGAAGACATGGAAAAAGATGGTCGAAAATATCAAACGGGCGGAAGATGCTACTGGAAGGGAATGTAAAATCCTGATGGACCTCGGTGGCCCAAAGCTTCGCACTGGCGAAATCAAGCCTGGCCCAAAAATCGTCAAAATACGCCCGAAACGCTCCGAAACTGGTAGGGTTGAACAACCAGCTAAAATATGGCTTTGCCCAAAAGGAACCGAGGGGCGCAGCCCATTTCTTCCGTTGCCCAACTCATGGCTGGCACAGTGCCGGATAGGCGATAAAATCCGGTTGAGTGACGCAAGGGGTTCTTCCAGAAAACTGACCATCACCGAAGTGACTAAATCTGGTTGTCTGGCTACCGCCAACAAAACCATTTATTTTGTACCGGGGCTGAAATTGACGCTCAAACGGGCAGGTCAAAAATTGAAAAAAAGCACTGCTAAAATCGGTAACGACATACCCAATCGGCCAGGAGGCATCTTACTAAAAAGCGGCGATTTACTTGTACTGACTGCGAAACAAATCATCGGTGAAAATGCTACCCTAGATGAGATTGGGAAGATGAAAACACCTGCAACCGTCAGTATTTCCCTGCCCAAAGTCCTAAACGATATCCGAGAGGGTGAGCCCATCTGGTTTGACGACGGCAAAATCGGTGGCATCATCGAACGGGTAACGAAAGGCCACGCCCATGTACGCATTAATCACTCTCGTCCAGAAGGGGACAAACTGCGGGCGGAAAAGGGCATCAATTTACCCGAGTCAAATCTCAAAGTTGCGGCACTATCACCACAAGATTTGGAAGACCTTGAATTTGTGGTTCGGCACGCCGACATGGTAGGTCTTTCCTTTGCCAATTACCCCAAAGACGTAGAAGACATCGTGCGGCGCATGAAGGCGCTACGCAAAGACCAAGTGCCAGCCGTGGTACTGAAAATAGAGACCCGACTGGGCTTCGAGAACCTGCCCGCCATGCTACTGGCCGCCATGCAAGCTCCATCTTGCGGGGTGATGATCGCCCGTGGCGACCTTGCCATCGAGTGCGGATTCGGCAGGCTGGCCGAGGTACAGGAGCAGATACTCTGGGTTTGCGAAGCGGCACACGTGCCCGTCATCTGGGCCACGCAGGTGCTCGAAGGGCTTGCAAAATCAGGGCTGCCCACCCGTGCCGAGGTCACCGACGCCGCCATCGGCCAGCGGGCCGAGTGCATCATGCTCAACAAGGGCGAGCACATCGTGGAGGCCACCAAGGCACTGGGCGAAATCATGCTGCGGATGCAAGACCACCAAACGAAGAAGCGATCACTGCTGCGCAAACTGAGCATTGCGGAGCGGTTTTTTGAGACTCAACCTTATCAACCCAAAAAGGATTTGACATGAAACTACCACATATTTTTACCAGCTTGACCCTTTGCCTTTTTTGCTTCGCAAAATCGGCGGAAAGCCAAAACTGGGCCGTGGGCCTACACTTTGGCGAGAACCTTTCCACCCTTCGGGGCAATGCCAAAACGGACTATCAACCGGGGTTCATGGGCGGCTTGCACGCAAGCCACTACCTAACCAAAAATGTCGTCTTGCGAATGGAAGCAAACTTTGAAAGAAAAGGGACACGAGTGGAGGGCCTTAACCCCAATCCCGACCCTGGTACTCCTAATTTTGGCGACGATTACCGCTTCGACTACCTCTCGCTGCCCGTGATGCTACGGTACTCGACCAATTCAAGGGTTAAGTTTGTGGCCGGAGGGGGCGCCTCGGTGGACTACCTCCTCCGTCAGCGCACCGACTATGGAGACCTCACCACCAACGAGCTTGGCCAATACCGCCGGTTTGACACCGACCTCATTGGCATCGTTGGCGGCGCAGTTCCATTTGGCGAAAAATGGACCTTCTCTCTCGAATTCCGGGGGATGTGGGGCTTGGTAAAAGTGGACAAACCCAGTGGCTTGGCAACAGAGTTTGGTAAAAACCTATCCTGGGGACTAATGGCTGGCGTGAACTACTATCTTTGATAAACGGAACAATCTAAATGCTGAACATTTCAGAAATAACCATCCTCGACAAAGTTGACCAGAAAAAGTACCGCTCCTTCCAGCGGACGAGCCTGGCCCGTGCCAACCGCATGTTCAAGCGCTGGCTGCTGGTCACACTGGGTATCTTCGTCATCATGCTCTTCCTGCCGTGGACACAGAATATCCAGTCCAAGGGCAAAGTGACCACCCTGCTGCCCGACCAGCGCCCGCAAACCATCCACGCCACCATCGGCGGGCGGGTGGAAAAGTGGTTCGTGCGGGAAGGCCAAATGGTAAAAGCGGGCGACACCATTGTTTTCCTCTCCGAGATAAAAACGGAGTACTTCGACCCAAACCTCGTCGGGCGCACCGGCTCACAGGTGGCAGCGGTGGAAGGCTCGATGGGGAGCTACAGCGGCAAAGTGGCGGCGCTTGAAGACCAGATTGTTGCGATGCGGCAAGAACTGAAGTTCAAAAACGAGCAGCTTCGCAACAAGGTGCGACAGGGTCAACTGAAAATCACCTCCGACAGCATAGAACTGGCACGGGCAAAAATTGACCTTGAAACCGCTCAAAACCAGTACCTGCGAGCGAAGGAGATGTACGACAAGGGCCTCATCCCACTCACTACCTTCGAGCAGCGAAACCTGAAAGTACAGGAGACGGCCGCCAAAAAAATCGGGGCGGAGAACAAATGGCTCATCAGCCGCAACGAACTCGACAATGCCAGGCTTGAACTTTCAACGGTACTGAACGAGTACGCCAATAAAGTTGCCAAGGCCGAATCCGACAAGTTCAGCACCCTCAGCGACCGCTTCGACGCCGAAAACAAGCTCAACAAGCTCAAAGTGGAGCAGGAAAACTACCGCCGCCGCAGCGGTTTTTACTACATCACTGCTCCGCAAGATTGCTACATCACGCAAGCCGTGGTGGCAGGTGTGGGCGAGACGGTGAAGGAGGGCGCCCCCGTGGTGACCATCATGCCCGCTGGCGCAAAACTGGCAGTGGAGATGTACGTGAAGCCAATTGACCTGCCGCTTGTTTCGCTCGGCAACCGGGTCAATTTCATCTTCGATGGCTGGCCCGCTTTAGTCTTCAGCGGTTGGCCCGGCCTGACATTTGGAACTTTCGAAGGCAAAGTGGTAGCCATTGACAACAACATCGGGGCGGACGCCACGTACCGCATCCTCATCGCACCGGACGAAGCAGTGAAGCCGTGGCCGATGGCGCTCCGGCCTGGCGGCGGGGCACAGTGTGTGGCCCTGTTGAACGACGTGCCGCTTTGGTACGAACTGTGGCGGCAATTGAACGGGTTCCCGCCGGATTTTTATAAAAACGGCTTCCTCCCCAGCGAGAAAGAAAAAACGCCAAAGAAGTGACAATGAAGCGATTGTATTTTGCCTTAGCAATGGTTTTGACACTTGCTTCGGGGTCAGTTTTTTCACAAAAAACATGGTCACCCGACGCCTTCCTCCAGCAGGTGCGTTCGAACCACCCATTTGCGAAGCAAGCCACCCTGCTCGATGCCGAGTCAAAAGCTGCCCTGCTGGCGGCCCGTGGCGGCTTCGACCCAAAGGTGTACAGCGACTGGGAGCGGAAAAGTTTTGACGGAAAAAACTACTTCAACATTGCCGAAGGTGGTCTGAAACTGCCCACTTGGTACGGCATCGAGGGAAAACTGGGCTACAACTATTCGAGCGGTGTTTTTTTGAACCCCGAAAACAAACTCCCAACCGATGGGCAGGCCGTTCTCGGTGCGTCAGTTACCCTGCTGCAAGGCTTGGTCATTGATGAGCGGAGGGCAGGGCTTTTCCAAGCCCGGATTTTGCAGCGGGCAAACGTTGCGGAGCAGCGCCAAATCCTGAACGACCTGCTTTACGAGGCCACAAAGTCCTACTGGAACTGGTCGCTGGCCGATGCTTGGGTGCAGACCTACCGGGAAGCCGTCCGCAATGCCGAGGCCCGATACGCTGGCATTCGGGGCAGTTGGGAGCAGGGCGACCGACCCGCCATTGACACGCTGGAGGCGCTCATACAAGTGCAGGACCGAAGGCTGGAACTGAGTGCTGCGCAGGTTTATTTTCAAAATGCGACGCTGGCACTGCAAAATTTCAATTGGGGAAACGGACAAGCCATGCCAGTGGATACAAGCCTTCGTCCCGTGCAATTGGCCGAGGGCCTATTGGTTGATGCCATCGCCCTTGCACCCGCTGACACCCTGGCCGTGCAGCACCCACAGGTGCAGGGCTACCGCTTCAAGCTCGAAAGCCTCGACGTGGAGCGCCGCCTGAAACGGGAGGCGCTGAAGCCACGGCTAGACGTGTCGTACAACCTGCTCGGCGACGGCTTCGACCTATCGCCCGACAACGGCGATTTTTTCCTTCAAAACTACAAATGGGGCGTGCAGGCGGGCTTCCCGCTTTTCTTCCGAAAGGAGCGGGGCAGCCTGCAATTGGCGGAGCTGAAAATCATGGACACCGAGTACCAACTGGCGCAAAAACAGCAGGAAATCAGCAACAAAGTCTCCACCTACCAGAACGAACTGGCCAATTTGCGCCAGCAAATCCAACTCGCCACACAGATGCGGGACAACTACACCAGGCTATTGGCTGGTGAAAACGACAAGTTCAGGCTCGGCGAAAGCTCGCTCTTCCTCGTCAATTCCCGTGAAAACAAGCTCATCGATGCGCAATTGAAACTAGCGAAGTTACAAGCAGAGGCACGGAAGGCGGAAGCGGGACTGCGATGGGCGGCGGGGCTGTGGCGGTAAACAAGATGCCATTTCCCACAAAACATTTAGCTTCGCAACTCATTTTAAAAACAACCTTCCGAGCATGAGACAAGCATTGGAGACCGAACAAAAAGCCCTCGAAATCAACCTCGACGACAGCATCTACGGCACGCTGGCCGAGATAGGGGCGGGGCAGGAAGTCGCACGTAACTTTTTCAAAGTGGGCGCCTCCTCTGGCACCATCGCCAAGACGATGAGCGCCTACGACAAGGTCGTTTCCGATGAAATCTATGGCATTGAGCAGCATGGGCGCTACGTCTGCGAGAGCCGTCTTTACAAGATGCTGGAACATGAGTGGGAGCTGATTGAGGGCCGCTTGCGCAATGTGCGGCCAGCCACCAATTTTTTCGTCTTTGCCGACACCGTGGCCACGATGAACTACCAGCGCACCATCAAAGGCGACGGTTGGCTCGGCATCCGATTCCAGACCACGCCGGCCAGCGAACCCAACGACCTGGTGCTGCACATCAAGCTGCTTGACAACGACACACAGCTCCAACAGCAGGCCGTCGGGAAGCTCGGCGTGAACATGGTTTACGCTGTTTTTCGCCACCACGACAGCCCCGAAACCCTCTTACTTTCCCTGATGGACGGCCTCGACCGCCGGGTAAACATCGACATGGTGCGCCTCAACGGCCCCGATTTTGCGAACCTCGACAACCGCCTGCTAAGCCTCTGGCTCATCAAGCACCGCATGAGCGAAGTCGCCATGTTCGGGCCGGACAAGCGCAACGTCCACCCCTCGGAATTTTTGTACAAAAAGCACGTGCTCGTGGTGCGGGCCAGCTTCCGGCCCCTAACGCTGCTGGAGGAGGACATGATTGAAAAAGGCTTTGAACAGTTCATCAACGAAGCGGAGGTGGACCATGAAAAATCGTTCACGCTCACCGAAATCACCCTCGGCAACCTCACCGAGAGCGGCCCGCTGGACGAGCGGGACTTCCTCGACCGCACGGAACTGCTTTGCGCCCTCGGCCAAACGGTCATCATCAGCAGTTGTGAGGAGTACCAGCAGCTCATTGCCTACTTTTCCGACTACCGGGTGTCGCACCTCGGCCTCGTATTACGGGCACACCGCCTCAGCGAGTTTCTTTCTGAAAAATACCGCCAGAATGCAGAAGGCAGTCTCCTTGCCGCCTTCGGCGAAGTGTTTGCCAAGGGTGTTCGCATCTACGCCTATCCCTCGGTTATGACCGACAACACCACCCCGATGACCGCCGAAAACCTGCCCCTGCCCGATGGTGCCAAGTACCTTTACCAACACCTGCTCGACCACCGACAAATCGTGGACATCGAAGCGTTCAACCACGCCGTGATGAACATTTTCGCCAGCGATGTGCTGGCAGACATCCGCAGTGGGAAGGCGGGCTGGGAGGCGTTTGTGCCGGGAAAAGTGGCAGAGTTGGTGAAGGGCGAGGAGTTGTTCAAGGGGTGAAAAAAGCTGCCCCAAACGCTGTGTGGCTGGCCTTGGAATGATTTCAAAAACAAATCCGGCAGCACAGCTTTTTTTGGAAAAGCTTTCTTAGCTTGTCACCGATTCTAATATGATGATTCCTGCCGGCCCTTCCTGAAAAATAGGAAGACGGAGTTTGGAAGGAAAAAAATTTGAAGCAGCATTGATTTGTGGGGCGACCGATTGAAAACCATGGCACTTCAGGTGATGTGCCTCCCTGTCTTGCTATTGAGCGCTTTCAATAGATAAAAGAACGGGGCCTAAAGCTGTACTTCTTGACGGATGGGCAGCTATAGTACCCCGTTTGTTCATTTCTAAACAGTACAAAATTATGAAAAAGCAATCATTTTTCATGACATTGATTTTCACGCTTGGCTTGGCCTTGCTATTTTTTGTGGGCTTCACGGCTTGCGAGAAGGACGGCATAGCCGCTGAGACCGCACTGGCTTCTGCTGGTGGACAGACTACTTCCACGGGAGATTCGGATGGGAAGGTGACTTCAAGGGAAGCTGGGACTTGTGAGTGTGAGTACCAAGTTTATAGTATCCAAGGAACACCAGGCACTGGGAATCACCTTGAAATGCTGACGATCACACCTTATGACTTTTGTACAAGTCCAAGTTGTCCCTGGGCAGCTGGTTTTTGGGGATCGTGCTATGCTGATACTTGGGGAAGCGATGCTTGTTTCTATAACATGCGTAGTAGTGGCTCAATTTTACTTGACTTTCCTACCGGATGGATACCCTTCAACTGTACAATTCCCGATACAGGACTCACCTTTGCAGACAGGTTAGTCTTAGTCGGATATAATACTGGTTGTACGACGTCAATTCCGATAAATGGAAAGATTGTTTATGGAATCCGCTGTAAAGGGGAGTGTGAGGACGTATGGGAGTATAGTGCATCTACTGAGTTCACTTTTAGCTCAGGTGGGCCTGGCTATATTTTATTTGATGTAGAGATGATTAATGAAGGAGAAGACACGGACGTATGTCTATGTTATCCCGACATTCAATATT
>JAHEAS010000825.1 GCA_024642645.1 Saprospirales bacterium
TTTCTTTTGCAGCAGGGGTTGGTTTTAGTGCGGCTGATGGGGAGGGTTATGGCAATAGGTGGAGTCGCATTATTAGTGAAAAATAAATAATCAAGGCTCATTTTTAAAGGGATTTTTGTTTTGCAATCTTGAATTTAATTTTGTTCTTGCCGGAAATTTCAAATGAAAAAGTTATTCCACCTTTAAACTCTATCATATGGTATTCGGAACCAAAGGGAAAGTGATTAATTCACAAGTTCAACCCAACCTTATCTGCCCTCATTGCAATACCCAAGGCAAAATCAAAACGAGTGTTGTTGCCAAGTATTTTCATTTAACGTTCATTCCCACTTTTCCAACAGGAAAGTCTGGCTTTTCCCAATGCGACCATTGCAAGCAAACATTGGAAGAGAATCAAATGCCGCCGGCATTCAGGAATGCCATCAACGAACTGAAAAATAATAGCTCAGCACCAAAATGGATGTTTTCGGGCGTATTTCTAATTCTTGGACTTGGGATGTTGATGAGCATATTTGACAAAAAGAATCATGCTGAAGATGCTAATTTTATATCTGCGCCAGTTGCTGGCGATAAGTACCATATGAAGCTTGGATACAGAGAATATACAATATATAGGGTAAATAAGGTAACGGCTGATTCCTTGTACCTCGACTTTAACAATTATTCTGTGAACAAGGCAACTGGCTATCATAGGATTGACAAGGAAGAGAATTATTCTCCTGGAGGGGCAATTTCAAATGCAGATGCTCAAAAATTGTTTGATGAAGGAAAAATAGAAAACATCATAAGGGATTAACCCCAAATCTAATTTCACACCACTGGCCAAACCGTCAACCCAATCAGCAACCCACAACAAACGTAGAGAAAGACCTTGTCCGCCAAATGCAATGGTCGGTCAGGTGCCGTTTCTGAAGGCTCAAACATCACGATGATGATTTTAAAATAGTAATAAATGGCCAAGAGTGAGGCCAAAATACCTACCACTACCAACCAGCCCTGTCCAGCGGCAGAAGCTGCTGCCAACACCCGATATTTTGCGATAAAACCTGCCAACGGCGGAATGCCTGCCATGGAAAGCATGGCCATAATGACGGCCACTGCTGCCAGTTGATTGGTGTGCAACAAGCCTTTAAAGTCCTGAATGTCAGCGATTTCATTGCGCAAGTACCAAAGCACACGGAAGGCTGTGAGGCTGGCGATGCCATACACGAGGGCATAATAAGCCAACAGGTTTTCAGCGCCTTTTTCCTGACAGAAAATGCCCATCAGCATGAACCCGGTATGTGAAATGCTGGAATAGGCCATCAAGCGCTTCACGTTCTTTTGCGAAGCAGCCACAAAATTGGCGAACATGAGTGTCAGGAAACAAAGGCCGTACACCGCCCAAGCCACCGTTTGTGGAATCGCTCCCTGGAAGGCTTGGAAAAACTTCAACAAGGCAGCAAATGCTGCCACTTTCACTACCGTGACCATGTAGGCGGTGACTGGTGTGGGCGAACCTTCGTAAACATCGGGTGCCCAGAAATGAAACGGCGCTGCCGCTACCTTAAAGGCGAAAGCCGCCACTGTCAGCACGAAACCAACCTGCAACAACGCTTGGTTTTCTCCAGTCAAGTTGGCCGCCTTTGCGCTGATTTCGCCCAAATCGAAGGTTCCTGTCGCACCATAAAGCAAGGCGATGCCGAGCAAAAGAAAACAGGACGAAAATGCTCCCAGCAGGAAATATTTAAAGGATGCTTCGTTGCCTTTTACGTCGGTCTTGTTGCTTCCAGCCAGCACATAAATGGGAATGGATAGGATTTCAACGCCCAAAAAAAGCATGGCCAAATTGGTATAGGAAACCATGCAAGCTGCTCCAGCAAATGAGAACAAGGCAAGTGCAAAATAGTCCGTCGTGGTTTTCTCATCCTCAAAAAATCGGCGGAAGCCCCAGAGCCACAAGATACCCAGACCGCACAGCACCATCAGGAACTTGCTGGAAAACGGGTTGAGTTCGGCCATGCCGTAAACAGACTCGACCGACTGCAAGTGCCCATAACTGAGCAGCATCACGGCGAATAGCGCCACTATGGCCATTGGCAACAGCATTTTCCGGAGGCTCAAAAACTCGGAAACGAGGGCCGCAACGCCCGTTAGGGAAAGTATGATTAGTTCGGTCATTTCAGAAATTCAATCCTTGAATTAGCTCCATCACGGATTTCTCCGATATGCTCAAAACAGGCTTTGGGTAAACACCCAAACCTACGATGAACACACAGACAACCAATAGGAGCAAGGTTTCTTGAGTGGTCTGTTTTTTATAGTTTAATGACTCATCTTTTACTTCTCCAAGCATCATCTTTTGGAA
>JAHEAS010000826.1 GCA_024642645.1 Saprospirales bacterium
CATATTGGGTTGGTTGCAAACACAATCACCGGCGCAGGGCGGCACAAAAATGCAGAGCGTGTCCCCCTCGAAGCAACACCAGTTGTCCGGGTGCAGGGCATCGTGCAGCCGGACGAGGAACACGAGTTTGTCGCCGGGATTCACCGTTCCCGAAGGGAAAAAATTTGTCGTGATGGTCGTCGTGTCACAGTATCCAGCGCCAGGCGGGTAAAAATTCACGGGGTTTGGGAAAACAACCACCGATGGCCCACCGATTTGGGTGAAAATCAGCTCGGTCGCAAAATGTGGCGGGCTGGAGGCGTTCTTGAAGGTGAGTGTGTACTGGTAGGAAACGCTTCCATTGGCATCCGTGACACAAACAATGCTGTCCTCCACCACTTTTATACAACCAAAATCCTGCTGCGGGCAGTCAAAAACCAGCGTGTCGGAGCAGGCGATGCTATCCTTTCCGGTGGAACTTGTGGCTATCCAGTTGAGCACCACCGTTTGCGGCACCTCAGAAGGCATGTCAATTCCGTCCAAACAAAAATGGATGAGGCCAGCCGTAGTGCCTTGCGGAACGAAGCCGGAGACGTGCTGCCACTGAATTTGGGTGTTGGTGGAAATGGGGTTGAACCAGTCGCCCGGCATCGGCCCCCCCGTGTAGTGTGAGCCGAAAATGACGCCTGGCGTGAGCAGTTGGAGTTCGAGTTTTGTGAAAAACTGCAAGTTGCAATCGTTCGTGATGTCGAGCGAATGGCAGCAACTGTCGGGGTTCGTGGTGTGAACAGCCAAGCTTTTTTTCTCGCAAGGGTCACAGCAGGGTTCGAGCAGGATGCAGTGCTTTTTGGGAGAATGGCAGCAGGAATCGTTGCTGGACAAGCCCGTTTCAAAGCAAAACTGGGTCGGCGAAAGAATGGGCGAAGTCGCCACGATTTTCACACAAAGCTGCGGCGAACAGGAGTCCGGCTGCACATCGGGCGAAAACGTAATGGCAATGGTCGGGCTGGTGATATTAATATTGGGCGGTGGGCAGGGCTTAAAGGCAAAGCCCGGCGTCGGGTTGCTCAACACCACTTGGTTGGCGTTGAAATTCGCCAGGTTTTGAACCTGAAAAAAGTAGCAATATTCGAGCGGCTTGTCGGGGTTGCAGGTGACCGAATCGTTTTTGACGAACAAACAAGTGTCACCATAAACGGGCGGCGGGCAGTAAAAATAGCAGGTGTCCTTGCAGGCCAAATAGGGAATGTCGTCGGGGCCTTTGATGAACCAGCGGATTTCCACGCACTGCGTATCCTGCGCCGGGGTGAGGATGTTTCCGAGGCAAAATTTTAGGGCATCGTTGTAATCACCATTGGGTATTGGCCCAGCGGGGTTTCGCCGGATTGGCAGCAAAGTGCCGGTGGGCGAGCCGTTCCACAAAAAACTACTGCTTAAAGATGGGTTGTTGAAAATGACGCCGGGCGTTAACGAAGCCACCTCCATGTAGGCCAGCGGCCCCGTGTGCACATGAAAATCCATGCTCCAACAGCAGGTATCGGGCTGCGTTCCCGGGTCAAAATCCTGTGGCTTTTTAGTGACCCAAAGCGAGTCGCAAGGGAAATCGGAGGGATTCTCCTTACAGCCGCATTTGAAAATCTCCACGTCGCCGAGCAGTATTTTGTCGTAAGTGCAAACATCGTTGTCGAAGTCAATCAGCAGGCTGGTCAGGTTCGTGCCGCCAGTGGCTTGGAAGCCCTGCATGCCATACGTCCATACCTGTCCTGGTTGCGAGCAGTAACTGTTGTAGGTGGTTGGGGGGTAAAGGCCGTCGCCCGTGTTCCAAACGAATTTATCACAATCTGGCTGGGTCGTGGTAGCTGGGTCGAAACTGTCATAGCCGTAGTCAACGCCGCCTGCACTGTTGTCGTAGATGGCGGTAGCGGAACCAGTCGTGAACTTGAGGTTGGTGTTGCTACCGCAAACCGAAGTCACGTGCCCCGGCGTCAGGTTCCAACTGCCCGTGAACTCGTACTCCAACAACCGGGAACTGTGTGCGTAGCCAAACCAGTTAGTTGTGAATGCTCCCCCGCAATCGGTTGAGATGGTGCGTTCAGCGAGCAGCATCCTGCCGCCATAGGAAAATGCAATGTCAGAAACGGGATTCGACCAGTTGGCATTGACAGGATAACACGGCAGCGTGATTTCCAGCACCTCGCCGTTTTCCCAATTGCCGCCGCCTAAATTGGTGGCGTTGAACTCGCCCACACCATCCAGCCCAATGCTCCAAACTTCGTTACCAGCCGATGCGTTGGGCCTGCCAATATCCTCTGCCCACCTTGAAAAATATACCCTGCCGTTGTAGTACCCAACGCCCCATGTCC
>JAHEAS010000827.1 GCA_024642645.1 Saprospirales bacterium
AACAATACACAACTGCTTAATTTTGGGTGGTTCAGAAAATATTTCAGTTACGAGAAATTTGACAAAGACCTCGTTCAGCTCCAAGTGCTTACTGCCGAAAGTGCTTTTTTGATACGAACTTTCTTTTTCGTGGTCTTCGGTTTTACGATGAATTTGGCAGGCCTCGCCGATATTCCAGTCTTGGTCAACGGCCTTGGTACTGTTGTGATTATTTATGCACTGAGGTGGGGCTACTTGCGGCTTTTTAACAAAGAAGGCTTAACCCCAGAGGTATTTGTTAGTCCCAGGGGGCTTATCAGCATCCTCTTATTCTTCAGTATTCCTGCCAGCGAGCGACTTTGGGGCATCGGTAGTGGGCTGTTGCTCTTTGTAATTCTGGCCACGAGCCTTGTCATGACCTACGGCCTGATTCGAGAGAAAGCACTGCCTGAAGGTGGACTTGGGCTCGAATTTTCAGAAAAGAGCGAAAGCGAATGACCCTTGACGAATTAAATAACCTAAAAAAAACTTTGACATCCTTTCATTTTCTCAATTTGAAAACCCTATCTTTGCCGTCCATTTGAAAAAGGTGTCTAAAACGTCTTTTCCAATTAGCTTAAAAATTCATTTTCAATTTAGATATGGCACATCACAAATCTTCGAAAAAGCGTATCCGCCAAGACGAAAAGAAGCGTACTCGCAACCGTCACAGCAAGAAAACAACCCGTACCGCTATCAAGGCGCTGCGTGAATTGTCCGAAAAATCGGAAGCTGAAAAGTTCTTGCCAAAGGTTGTCAGCATGATTGACAAATTGGCCAAAAAGAACACTTGGCATGCAAACAAAGCTGCAAACCTTAAGAGCAGCTTGATGCACCACATCGCCACGATGTAATTTTTTGGCTTTGCTTTTATAAAAAAAGTGCATCCTCCACGCCGGGGAATGCACTTTTTTAGTTTCACAAAACACATAATGCTCGTTTGCAGCAATGGGTAAAATACCCACTCGGCCAGACTGCCAACTGAACACTGTAAAACTGCCAACTTTAAATGTCTATCCTCGACGCCATCTTAACCGCCATTGTTGAAGGCTTGACCGAATTCCTGCCGATTTCCTCCACCGGTCACATGATATTATTGAACCAAATACTCGGCAACGGAGAAAACGAGTTTACCAAAACCTTCGAAATAGTCATCCAACTCGGCGCCATCATGGCTATCGTGCTGCTGTACGCCAAGCGGTTCATCACCCAATTTGATATTTACCTCAAGCTCTTTGTAGCATTTCTGCCGTCTGCCGTGCTGGGACTTTTGTTTTATAAAATCATCAAAACCTACCTGTTCAACCACTGGGTAGTGGCCACTTCACTCATCGTGGGAGGCATCGTGCTCATCATCCTCGACAAACGGATGAAACCGGGTATAGAGCAAACTGCCGACGAACTGGCCAATGTCAGTTTCAAGCAAGCGTTTTACATTGGCTGCTTTCAGGTGCTTTCAATGGTGCCTGGCGTGTCGAGAGCCGCAGCCACCATCATTGGTGGCATGACCAACGGCCTTTCCAAAAAAAGTGCCGCAGAGTTTTCCTTCCTGCTCGCCGTTCCGACCATGGCCGCAGCTTCTGGTTATGACCTCCTCAAGTTTGAAGGTACTATCAGCGGTGACCAATGGAAACTGATAGGCATCGGTTTCGTGGTGGCTTTTTTGACTGCTATCGTGGCAGTGAAATGGTTTGTGAAACTTTTGGAAAAGCACGGGTTTGCAGGCTTCGGCTGGTACCGCATTGCCATCGGGGTCCTGTTTTTATTGTTTGCTTGGTGGCAGCTATAATAATTTTCCTCAAGCCTTGCTTACCTTTGCCCGCCTTTTTAGGAACATTTTACCCAAAATCCGTTAATCGAACAACAAAGGTTTCTCGCTTTCGATTGGCCGCCAATCGTAAACCGTAAATCCCAAATCGTAAATTGCATCATGGCTCAACCAGTAGATCTTTTCAAAAAACTCACCGCTCACTGCAAGGAGTACGGCTTCATTTACCAATCGTCCGAAATTTATGACGGCCTCAGTGCCGTGTACGATTACGGCCCTTACGGTGTTTTGCTCAAAAACAACATCAAGGAATATTGGTGGAAAAGCATGGTGCAGATGCACGAAAATATCGTCGGCCTCGACGCCGCCATCTTCATGCACCCCAGTACTTGGAAAGCCTCTGGCCACGTGGACGCCTTCAACGACCCACTCGTTGACAACAAGGACAGCAAGCGCCGCTACCGGGCCGACCAGCTCATTGAGGGTGTGATTGAAAAGCTGGAAGAGAAGGCCGACAAGGAAGTTGAAAAAGCCAAGAAACGCTTTGGCGAA
>JAHEAS010000115.1:0-1228 GCA_024642645.1 Saprospirales bacterium
GGGTCGGTTGAGTGTCCAGCTTTTGTTAAAAGTCCAGGCCAAACATTTGGACTCCCTGCATTAATAGCGACGGTGCAATTTGTGGATATAGACAATGATGGTGATTTGGACGCATTTACCAGCGATCACTGTTATAATAGTACGATTGGTTATTTTGAAAATATTGGAACTGCAACTGCGCCAATGTTTCATAATTCTGCTACTTCATCCATAAACACAAGCGGTTGGAATATTGGCTTTGCCATGCTATCTTTTGGTGATTTGGATGGTGATGGTGATTATGATGCATTAATTAATGGCCTGAGACCGGCAGTTTTCAAATACCTTGAAAATATTGGAACTGCAAATGCATTTGAATTTGCAGCACCAGTTGACAATCCTTTCGGTTTGGGAATACCTTTCGCAGAAGCCTCTGAATGGTCTCAATTTTATGATTGGGACTGTGACGGGGATTTGGATATTCTAAATTCCCATTGGCTATTAGGAGGCAACCACAATAACTGGTTGCTAACGTATTACCAAAACGCTGGTAGTGCAACCAACCCCAGCTTTTCGGCGCCAGCAATAACTGGTGACACAATTATAGTTTCCACTTTGGGAGATATGGATGGTGATGGTGATGCCGATTTGCTTTCAGATGAATACTATTTCAAAAACATCACAATAACCAATTGTGTGACACTGCCTACCGCTTCGTTCCAAACTGCCATAAATGGTTTAACCATCAGTTTTTTAGACAACTCAGTGGCTGAAGGTACAGCCTGCAATCCAATTCAATATTTATGGGATTTTGGCGATGGAACTTCCAGTAGTGAATCATTGCCTGTTCATACTTTTCCAGCAGAAGGTACTTATACTGTTTGCCTGACGGTAGAAGATATTGCAGGAATTAATACGGTTTGTAATCAACTGGAGGTTACAGCTTCTGATGTTATTAATTTAGAAAATAGCAACGCTATTTACCTTTTTCCAATACCTGCTTCAGCATATTTGATGGTTAAATCCTATGGTGATATAACCATGAAACATGCTAAGGTCGAGGTTGTGAACTCGCTTGGAGTTGTTAGTGCACGATTTAGATTCGAGTCACCTGATTTTTCAAAAGGTATCCGGTTGGATTTGGGTGAATTAGAAAGCGGGTTTTATGCCTTGAAGATAATATCTGACGATGTTATCATAGTACGACAATTTGTAAAAATATGAGTGAACACGTCAATAGGGATTTGTA
>JAHEAS010000115.1:1238-8531 GCA_024642645.1 Saprospirales bacterium
CGCTGGTGCTAAAGAATTTGATTTGGGGCAAATACCGAGCGGCACTTATTTGTTGGTGTTGAAAAATGGAAAGGGGGAATGGTTGGAAAAGTTGGTGAAAATGTGATGATGTTTTGCGCTCTTTAGTTTTGTGCAAATGCTTTTTGCCATTTGCCTTGGTGTTGGATTGGATATTGGAAAATGTGAAGTGAATTAGCGGAGCCTTAGGCGATTGTCCCAAGGCTCCGCTAATTTTTTTAAACCAAACAATGAATTAGCCTGCTCACATAAGTTGCGAACCATTGATTCATGCGATAATAATACAACAACTCTAATATCTGACGATGTTATCATAGTACGACAATTTGTAAAAATATGAGTGAACACGTCAATAGGGATTTGTAGCGAGGTGATGCGGCGTCTATACTTAAGTGACTTCAATCAAGTTGTTTGATTGACTTAAATCATTGAAAATGGTGGTTGATGGGGTGAGATTTGAAGGAAAAGGGTAGGCAATCTTATTGTGCTTTATCTTGAAAATCTTATAAAATGAAAGCGCTTCTAATACCCCTATGTTTACTGCTCTCATTTACTACCATTGCACAGGAGCGTGCGCCCCGCCACGCTTTTACACTTACCACTGGTTTTGACCAAATAAAAGAAGGGCTCAACCAAGGGATAGTGTTTAAGGGTACTGGTTTGGCGGTTTGTTATGAGCGAGAGGGCTACGTGAGAGATAACCTCCTTGATTATCAAGCTGCTTTTGGCTTCAATACCTATTTCTGGACAGACATGATAGGGTTTAGCGCCGAACTGAAGCCATTTAGGCTTTATTTCGGCAGCCCAGTTTTTCAGGGCCATAAAGCGAAGTATTATTTTGGCCCGACCTATTTGTTTGATTACAACTACCAATTATACCCATACCTGCACAGCGGCAAAGGGTTTTGGTTCAGCAATTACAGCCTCTCTCCAGAAATGCGGGCTATCATACCATTGAACCATAACAAACAGTTGCGCTTGCAAATAAGTACCTCGCTGATAAACCTGACCTCCCGGCCAGGACAAGTGATAGAACCTTATTCTTATTCCTTCAAATTCAAGGATATCATCCAAGACCTGCACAACGAAATGACTTTGAGCACCCTTGAACGGGTAACCCAGATGTTCTTTTCTGCAGAGCTGCTTTTTCCCCGGACAAAGCGGGATATCGCACTGGGCTACAATTTTGAGTATTTTGGTTATCATAAAAAACCAATCTTAACCAACCTCAACCAGCAAGTTCATGTCAAATTTTACTTTAAAAATAAGCAATGAAAACGCACCTTATTCCCCTCCTTCTCTTATTGACGGTCTTGTCTGGCTGCCTGAAGGAAGATGATTTGCACAAGCCTTTCGCCTCCTTTGCCCCTCCTGAAACTGATGACGGTTGGGAGGTCGTAATGCCCTCGGAAGTGGGAATGGACAGTTTGCAATTGGCCGAAATTTTTCGTGACATACATCAAAATAAAGACTATTGGATGGTCAGGAGTATGCTCGTTTTTAGGAACGGGAAACTCGTTGCAGAAAGTTACACCAAGGACGAGGCCGACCGCACCAACCCACATGCCATTTGGTCCTGCACCAAACAGGTGCTTGGTATTCTGGCAGGCATTGCACTTGACCAAGACGCCATTGCATCGGTGGACGAACCTATCAGCACATATCTTCCAGAAGAAACTGCCACTCACCCTGACAAAAAAAGCATTACCCTTCACAATCTTCTTCGAATGCAATCAGGCATTGGATGGAGTAATGATGGGGCATCGGGGCAGACCGATAAACTGTTGCGGCAACTTCCCGACCACCTTTTGGACTATATCCTCGACAGGCCCAAAAGTGCTGAACAAGGTACAGCTTATCACTACCAGGATTGTGACCCGCACGTCGTTTCTGCCATTCTTCAAAAACAGTTGGGCAAGCCTACCGACGAATGGGCGGCGGAGGTGCTGTTCTCAAAACTTGGCATTCAAAATTGGGAATGGCGACGCTACAAGGATGGAACCACGCTTGGCGGCTATGGTTTGCTGATGACGCCCCGTGAATTGGGGAAAATTGCCCAATGTGTGTTGGACAAAGGTAAAAAAGGGAGCGAAACCATTGTGTCTGAGTCTTGGATAAACCTCATGCTTTCACCCCATTCTCCAAATGCTGAAAACGGCTCCCAAATGGGATACTATTGGTGGATAGAGCCGAACCGCCATTTGTATTACATGAACGGCCACGGTGGGCAATATGCCTTCATCCACCCTGAAAAGAAATTGATTGTTGTGACAATGTCTGAACCGAACACACAGGACAAGTACCAGTTTCAAACCGAAGAGGCATTCAAAGTGGTGGATAGGGTGTTGAATACCATTCAATAAAAAACTGATGCCAAAGGTGATTTTTCTCCTCCTCCTCTTTATTCATGGCCTCATTCACCTGATGGGCTTCGCCAAAGCATTTAAGTTTGCTGAAATCACCCAATTTACCCAGTCTATCTCCAAACCAGTCGGTGCTTTTTGGGGACTTTCGACCCTGCTCTTTGTACTTGTTGGAGTTCTGTTCATTTTGAAAAAAGACACTTGGTGGATATGGGCCATGGCGGCTGTTTTCATTTCCCAAGTCTTGATATTCACCAGTTGGCAGGATGCCAAATTCGGTACGCTGGCAAACCTGCTAGTAGTCATTTTCATCGTCATTGGATATGGGAGTTGGCGGCATAATAAATTGGTCAGCAGTGAGTTGGAAATGTTTTTAGCCCAAAATTCAGTGCGCCAGGGAATGCTAACGGAAGAGAAAATTGCAACCCTGCCAACCATTGTCCAAACTTGGCTAAGACGTTCCAATGTTGTTGACAAACCTGTCATCTCCAGCGTTCATCTCTGGCAAAAAGGAGAGATGAGAACCAGCCCGGTAAGGCGATGGATGCCCTTCGATGCACAGCAATATTTCACCTTAAGCCCGCCCGGGTTCATTTGGCTCGCCAATGTCGAAATGAAGCCCTTTTTCCGCCTCGTCGGGCGTGACAAGTTCGTCACAGGAAAAGGGGAAATGCTTATAAAAGCCATGTCAATACTGCCCCTTGTCAATGCCAAAGGGCCAGGAATAGACCAAGGTTCTATGGTGAGGTATCTCAGTGAAATCATTTGGTTCCCGCAAGCGGCAATAGAAAGCTATATTTCTTGGGAAGAAATTGACTCAACCTCGGCCAAGGCGACCATGAATTATGGCGGAATTACCGTTGATGGCACCTTCCAATTTACGCCAGCAGGCGACTTGCAGAGTTTTCAAGCAGACCGTTTTTATGACAGAAAAGGCATGTCCACACTGGAACCTTGGCACATCGAATCAAAGGATTGGGCAGTGTTTGACGGGGTGCGAATGCCTGTCATATCGGAGGTGACTTGGAAGTTAAAAGAAGGGGACTTTACATGGCTGAAGGTGGAGGTGACGGAAGTGCATCACGACGAAAGTCACTCTAAATGAAATTGAAACACCACCTACTAATTGCACGCAGTGCGCTCATTGCATTGATAGGGATATTGTTCTCTGGGCCTGTGGGTTTTTTGTTTGTCCAGATGACCAATCCACAACCAACTTGGGAGTCTCCTGCCTTGTTCGCAAGAAATTATCAAGCAGTACAAGACGTGCCATATTACTTTGGATTCTTACTGATTGCGGGGATGTTGATGCTGTTCGTGGGACATTACCTTGTTTCAAAAAACGAAGCGGAAGTTACTCAGTTTTGGACCTTGCTTGCCTTGTCCCTGACCACCATTTTTGCTGCGCTCATTTTCTTCAATTATATCTGCCAAACCACCTTTGTCCGCCAACTTGCCTTGAACTATAAACCTGAAAATGATGCCATCATTTCTGCCTTTACAATGGCTAACCCACAGTCACTTTCTTGGGGCATCGAGATGTGGGGATACGGTATTTTGGGCTCGGCAACTTGGTTTTTGAGTGGCTATTATGCAGTAAAAAGCAGGATAATCTTTTGGACACTGATAATGAACGGTGTGGTGAGCATCCTAACAGTTGTTTTTACCATTATCGATGTGAATTGGTTGTTGTCCCCATTGGGTCTGGCGGGCTATTTTTTCTGGAACCTATTGATGATTGTTTTGATGATTTTGATTTACCGATATTCAAAAAATAAAAGCGTGTGAAAATCAATAAAGCATGGCACCTTGAACATTTGAAACACTGCCAATGCCGGCGTGAAATACCCAAAAAGTTGACGGTGTGAAATGAAAAAAAAGGCATGTCAATTCCGTTGAAATGAAAAATAAAGAAACTCATAAACTAATCAGGGTAAAACTGCTGCATACTGTCATCTGGGCAGTGATGGTTGCTGCCATTTTCTTCATTTTATATTCCGGCTGGAGCGGCAAAATTTCCTCCCTCACATATGCCGCTTTTGGTCTGATGGTATTGGAAGGCGTTGCCTTATGGATAGGCGGAGGCGCTTGCCCCCTTACGCCAATTGCAAGGCAATATTCAGACGATAAAAAAGATAATTTTGACATTTACCTGCCGGAGTGGTTGGCGAGGTACAACAAGGAGATTTTCGGAGCATTGCTGATAATGGGGACGGCGTTGGTTTTGTGGCGGAAAACGATAGGGTAATTGAGGTTGAGATAGAAGATTTGGCTGAATTCAGAAGTATAGTCGGCGTGAACCAAGTCACACTATGAAATATTCTACCGCACCACCAATTTCCTAAGCCCCCGGACCCCATTCACGCTCACGCAAACCAAATAAACCCCGCTTCGCAAATCCAGCTGCTCCCGCATCCGATGCTGTCCGGCCACCAGCTTTTCCTCCCCAAAATCAACCACCACTCGACCTAGCAGGTCCAGCACGGAAAGCCGCACCCCCGCATTTTTATCCAACAGCAAATCAATCGTCAAATCGCCGGAAGTGGGATTGGGCGAAGCCATCCACTCAAAGGACTGCCCCGGCACTACCTCCTCCGCATCCGTGTAAAAGCTCGGCGGTGTCACCTTTACGTCGGTGTAAAGTCGGTATTCGCCGGCTGCAAAACTCAGCGGCGTGGCCACATCCGTCACGTTCAGGCTGTCGCCCGAGAAGTAGTCGTACCACCAGCCCGTGTGCTGGAAATTGGGCGACACGGTGGACGTTTGCACCGCAAAATTACCGAGGACATTGGCGTCCATATCCGGGGCATTGAGCTGGATGGTCTTTTGAAAACCGTTCGCGTTCATTTGAAAATTGGCGGTCTGGAACGTCGGGAAATTCGTGCGCAGGTAGTTCATCTTTCGCACCGTGTTCCAGAGGTCCACCCGGTCGGGGTCGGCCATGTAGTCCCAGCGGATGGGTTTCGGCGACAGTCGGCAGTTGTTGTTGATACTGCCATCCTCACAGCGGTTGATGGAAAAGTCGTAGCCCATTTCGAAGAACTGCCAGAGCATCTTCGGGCCAGGAATGCTGAGGTAAAATACGCTCGTGAGCTCCGCCCGGTCGAGTGCCGTGGGCAGGCTGCGCACGTTGTAGCCGGGAGTGGACTGGTTGCCGTAGGTAATGTTTTTGAACATCATACGCTCCTCGTCGTGGCTCTCCATATAGGCGATGAGGTGTGGGTCGTTCCAGCCTTTGCTCTTGTAGCTGGCCCCAGTGAGGTTGCTAGCGAAGCCCAACGAAGCGTCGAGAAACTGGTTGCTGATACCCGCCCCGCCCCAGAGCATAGCGCCGTAGTCGCTCAGTTCCTTTTCTTCAGTATTGGCGGTAAAATGCTCTAAAATCACATAAGCTCCGGGCGTTTCCGACCAAATTGTATTGGCGTAATCTTTAATCGTTGCAATGCGAGTAGCGTCATAAGCCCCAGCATCAAAAGGGCCGCTCGTGTTCTGAGTCAAGCCTTTTGAGAGGTCAAAACGGAAGCCGTCCACGTGGTACTCAGATAGCCAGTGCTGTAAGGTTTTTTTGACATAAATCTTCGTCTCTGGGCTCTCGTGGTTGAAGTCGTAGAACACACTGAAATCATGCGGCGCCTGCTGGTTTAGCCACGGGTTGTCAGCAGCCGGGCGGAAGTTGGCATTGTCCCAATACAACATGCAAAGCGGGTTTTTCTCATGCGCATGGTTGAACACCACGTCCAAAATGACGGCGATGCCCCGCTCGTGACAGGCATCCACCAGCAGTTTGAACGACTCCGGCGAGCCATAGAATTTATCCAAAGCATAATGATAGGTAGGGTCGTAGCCCCAGCTCAGGTTACCGTTGAACTCGCTGATGGGCATGAACTCGATAGCGTTCACGCCAAGCCGCTGGAAATAGTCCAGCGTATCCGTCAGCGTTTGGAAGTTCCGCTTTTGGGTAAAATCCCGCATGAGCATTTCATAAATAATCAGCTTGTCCTCGGTAGGGCGGGCATAGTTGTCATGCTGCCAATCGAAAGCGGGCTCGCCAGTGCGTAGCAAAGAAGCAATACCGGTGGTTTTGCCGAAGGGGTAGGGCGGTAGGTTGGGGAATGTTTCTGAAGGAATGTACTGGTCGTTGGAGGGGTCAAGAATCACGTTGGTGTATGGGTCACCAATACGGATGTCGCCGTTCACGACGTACTGAAAAGCATAGTATTGATTGGGTGTCAGGCCGGTCACGTCAATCCACCAAGTATTGCCATCGGGCGTGCGTTTCATCTGGTAAATATCCTGGAACAGCCAGTTGTTGAAGTCGCCGATGAGGTAGGCAAAGGTCTTGTTCGGAGCATAAAATGCCAAACGAACAGCGGTGTTGGAAAGGTAGTTGATGCCTAATTCAGTTCCCGCAGGTAACGCTGCGACTGTCACAGGGCTGGGTACCACGTAGTTGAAAAACTGGCTCACGACGTCTGTCCCTTTGGTGGCCTTCACTTCCACCAAATGAGCGCCACCAGTGCTCACCATCAGGCCGTAGCTGAGGGTAGTTCCACTGGCGGTATGCACCACATTTCCGTTGTCAATTACTTGAAAATCAGCGGTTTGTGAAGCTATCGCTTCAATGCTGATGACTGCTCCAATGCTGGTGAAAATGGCTTGTGCTGTTGGTGCTACCAGCGTCATATTAAACGCTTGGTTGTCGGGGTAAACTTCGTAGAATATGTCCGCTCCACCGACATCCTTGCCTTCCAGCGAACCCGTGCCATTGCGGAACACAAAGGCCATTTTCTGAATGATTTCTGTGGGGCTTGTCACGCCATAATAGTCCTTGATGGTGGGCTGAATGACATAGCTGTATTTGTTGGGTTGGCCACTGACGGGTGTCATTTTCCAGGCTGCATTCGCCTGCCCC
>JAHEAS010000828.1 GCA_024642645.1 Saprospirales bacterium
CCATTTCAACGCTATTAGCAGTGAAGCCGTGACCACGAATTCGGAAGGCAAGGCTACCTACAACGTGAATGTGAACGGTTGGGGCCGCTACATGGTCCGGGTTTGCGACACAGAAAGTGGCCACTGTACCGGCGACTATTTCTATGCGGGCTACCCTTGGTACGGGGATGAAGGCGGCAGTATCGCCAGCCGTCAGGAAGCGGCAATGATGACTTTTACTTCTACTAAAGAAAAATACAAAGTCGGTGAGGATATTGAAATCACCATCCCCTCAGGCGACAAAGGCCGTGTTCTTATCACCCTTGAAACTGGGTCGAAAGTCATCAAGTCGTTCTGGAAAGACGCTAAACAAGGTGAGAACAAGTTCGAGTTTGAAGCTACGAAAGAGATGTCACCAACGGTGTACGCACATGTGAGCTTGCTGCAACCTCACGGCCAAGTCAAAAACGACCTGCCCATCCGGATGTACGGCGTGCTGGCGGTGGACGTGGAAGATCCCAAGACGTTGCTGAAACCAGTGATAAAAATGGCGGAACAACTCAAGCCGGAACAAGAATTTACCGTGGAAGTCAGTGAGGAAAACGGCGAGGATATGGCCTACACCATTGCCATTGTGGATGAGGGTCTGCTTGGCCTGACCAATTTCAAAACGCCCGACCCGCATGGCGCACTTTACGCTCGGGAAGCTTTGGGGGTAAAAACCTGGGACTTGTACGACTATGTGCTGGGGGCTTATGGCGGCGAGTTGGAGCGCATTCTGGCCATCGGTGGTGATGGTGAAATCAACGCCCCAACCGAGCGCAAGAACGCCAACCGTTTCAAGCCCGTGGTACTTCACGCCGGGCCGTTCAACTACACAGGTGGCAAGAAGAAGCATACTTTCAAAATGCCCAACTACATTGGCTCGGTGCGGGTGATGGTGGTGGCTGCAAACGCCAATGCTGCTTATGGCAATGCGGAGAAAATCGTTCCGGTGAAAAAACCATTGATGGCGCTGGCCACCCTGCCTCGGGTACTCGGCCCCGGCGAGACGCTAAAGTTACCTGTCAGCATTTTTGCCATGGAAAATAAGGTAAAAAGTGTGGACGTATCTTTGGCGGAAACCACTGGGTTGGTCAACATCACAGGCGGCGCCACGAGGAGTTTGAATTTTGCACAGCCAGGTGAAGACATGACCTTTTTTGACCTGAAAGTGGGCGAAAAAACGGGCATTGCAAAGTTCAAAATAACTGCCAAAAGCGGCGGCGAACTCGCCACTCAGGAAATCGAGCTGGATGTGCGCAACCCTAATCCTTACGTGACAAGGGTGAACGAAGGCCTGCTTAATGGCGGCGAAAACTGGAGCCAAGCCTACAAGGCATTTGGCACGGAAGGCAGCAACACGGGCATCCTCGAAGTATCGGCAATACCGCCGCTCAAGCTTGGCGAACGCCTGAAATACCTGCTGCAATACCCGCATGGCTGTATCGAGCAAACGACTTCAGCGGCGTTTCCGCAGCTTTACGTGGACAAACTGACCAAGCTGACGGAACAGCAAAAAACAGAGGTGAACGCCAATATCAACGCCGCCATTGACAAGCTGAAAAACTTCCAGATGCCATCCGGGGCATTCACCTACTGGCCGGGCAATGACTACGATTCCTGGGGTACAAACTATGCTGGGCACTTCCTCTTGGAGGCCAAAGCTGCTGGCTACAAAGTGCCAGATGCAATGATTGACCGTTTCGTGAAGTTCCAAGCAGGGCAGGCCAAGCGCTGGAATCCTGACACCCGTGGCACCCAATACTCTTGGACGGAACTAGACCAAGCCTACCGCCTCTACACTTTGGCTTTGGCGAAAAAAGCAGAGACAGGCGCCATGAACCGGATGCGAGAACTGAAAAACCTATCCAACGAAAGCCGTTGGCGATTGGCCGCCGCTTATGCGCAAATGGGCAAACAAGAAATCGGGAAGGAATTGGTGAAAAACCTGCCGACCACCGCCCGTGCCTACGACTGGTGGGGTTATACCTACGGCTCTACCCTCCGTGACGAGGCCATGATTCTGGAAACGCAGGTGCTCCTCGGCGACATGACCAACGCCGCCGCCAACCTCCGCCATGTGGCTGAAAACCTCAGCAATGAGCAGTGGTATTCTACGCAAACAACGGCTTATGCCCTGTTGGCCATTGGAAAATTCGCCGGAAAATCGAAGGTGAGCGAGGAGTTCCGCTTCAGCTACGACCTCGGCGATGGCAAGGTGGTGAACGCTGGCAGCAACACGCCCATTATGCAAATCAACGTACCGCTGAACGGTTCTGAAAAGACGCTGAAAGTAAACAACAGTGGGTCGGG
>JAHEAS010000829.1 GCA_024642645.1 Saprospirales bacterium
ATCATACTTTGTACTTAACCGAAACTTTGGTACTTCTAAATCGCCTACTTTTCATATTCGAACCGTAGCGGCTATAATTTCCTAACAAATAAATCTTGAATCTAAGATTAAATGCTATTATTGCATAAATAAAATAAAATAAAAATGAATAATCCGGAAATTGATGCTTTTAAGAACGCACTGAACAATGGTCCAACTAAGAAATTAGTAATTATTGGAGTGCTGGTTATTTTGTTGTTCCTTTTCAAACCTTGGGCACAGGTAGGGCCAGGTGAAAGGGGTATCGTCCTAAACTTTGGTGCTGTTCAGGATGTGGTATTAGATGAAGGAATGCACTTCAGAATACCCATAGTGCAGGAGATAATAATAATGGATGTTAAAATTCACAAAGTAGTTACCGATGCAGCAGCAGCGTCATCCGATTTGCAGGATGTTGCTTTATCAGTTGCGCTTAACTACCACGTGATTCCAGACAAAGCAAATGTGGTTTATCAATCTATCGGGGTAGAATTCAAAGAACGTATGATTGACCCTGCAATACAAGAGGTAATGAAAGCGGTGTCAGCAAGATATACGGCAGAAGAACTTATTACCAAAAGACCATTGGTAAGTGCAGAAATGCAGGAAGCGCTTAATGTTAGGCTTTTACCATCTAATATAGCAGTGGATGCCTTTTCAATTGTTTCATTTAGTTTCTCAAAGATATTTACGGATGCCATTGAAGCAAAGCAGACTGCAGAGCAAAATGCGCTTAAAGCTAAGCGAGATTTGGACAGGATAAAAGTGGAAGCAGAGCAGACGATTGCTGCTGCGACAGCAGAGGCAGAAGCATTGAGACTGCAAAAAATGAATATATCACCAGACCTTATTGAATTAAGGAAAATTGAGGCAAACCTCAAGGCTATCGAAAAATGGAACGGCATACTGCCCACCGTTACAGGAGCTGGAGCGGTTCCTTTTATTGGCGTAGGTGATAAATAAAAGTAATGCAAAAATGATTAGGTGGATTATCATTAGTGTCGTTTTTGGTGTCGTAGGTAGCATATTAGCGCAAACAAAAGGACGCAGCCAAATATTATGGTTCACCTTATGCGCAGTTATTCCTTTATTGGTTATTGCCGTACTAATGCTTCCTGCCATAGCAGCTGCAGGGGTTACCAAAAAATGCTCTCACTGTGCAGAGATTGTTAAAGAAGATGCGACCATGTGCAAGTATTGCGGAATGCGTCTGTAAAGTTTTATATGCAAAACTACACTAGCAGCGAAACACCCCGCTAAAAACCATGCAAATCAAACTCATCCGTCTCCACCAGCTCCACCCTGCGCCCCATTTTCTTCTGAATCACATAAAAATGTGGCTCCTCGGCCTTTTCCACGAAGGTGATGGCCCGGCCTTCCACGCCCGCCCGGCCCGTGCGCCCTATCCGGTGGATGAAATCTTTGGGGGAGCGGGGCAGTTCGTAGTTGATGACCACAGGCAGGGCGGGAATGTCGAGGCCACGGGACGCCAAATCGGTGGCAACTAGCACGTTTATCTCGCCGGATTTGAGGTAGCGAAGGGCTTCCGTCCTTGCGCCTTGGCTTTTATCGCTGTGCAAGGCCAGGGCGGCGATGCCGTTTTTCTTCAGTTTGTGTGCCACCAAATCGGCCTTGTGGATGGAGGAGGTGAAGACCAGCACCTGCTGCATGTTTTGTGATTTTATCAGGTAGCGCAGCAGCGGTCCTTTGCGTGCGTCGGTCACGAAATAGGCAGTTTGCTGTATCAGCTCGAGGTTCTCGGCTTCGGGGGCAATTTCAATTTTGACGGGGTCGTGCAGCAGCATCTCCGTGATGGTGTTCACGTCCTTGCCTAGGGTCGCCGAGAACAAGAGGTTTTGGCGCTTCGGGGGCAGCAGCTTGAAAATCGAGTTCATCTCGTCCCGAAAGCCCATGTTCAGCATCTTGTCGGCTTCGTCGAGCACGAGTATGGCCACTTCGGAGATGCGCATGGCCTTGCTTTCCACCAAATCCAGCAGGCGGCCCGGCGTGGCGATGAGGATTTCGACGCCCTGCATTTGTATCATCTGCGGGTTGATGGACACGCCGCCGAAGACCGAAAGACACTTGACGGGACGGGGCAGCCCCTCGCTGAACTGCTGGAAAACCTCGCCGACCTGCATGGCCAGTTCCCTCGTCGGCACCAGCACCAGTGCGGTGATGTGGCGGTTCTTGGCAGGCGGCATCTGCTGCAACTGCTGCAAGATGGGCAGGGCAAAACTGGCGGTCTTGCCCGACCCCGTTTGGGCGATGCCGAGCACGTCCTTCCCCGCCAATATCGCAGGAATGGCGGCGGCT
>JAHEAS010000830.1 GCA_024642645.1 Saprospirales bacterium
CTTGTTGTTTACTTCGATGTACCCATCACCATCTGGGTCTGTGGATTCGGCACTTTGATGCTCGTACTCGAAATGGGCGAAGAAGTTCTGAAATGGCTTTACTCGTGCAAAAGCGCCAACAGAATAAGAAAGTGGGTTAGCCTTGTAAACTGTGCCGTTTCCTTGCAATTTGATGGCGTTGTACTCAAAGCCAACCCGCGGGCCGACAGAAACGATGTCGTTGAAAAATTTGTATCCCACCATCGGTGCCAAGCCAAAAGTGAACTGGCTCTGATTGTTGTTGCCAGCAAAACCGAGGGTGAAATTGCCGCCGTACCAAAGCTTGTTGGTAAAGCCGCTGTCGTTGAAGTACTCGTCTGTTTTCGAGGATTTTTTCTTCCCTTTTTTCTGGGCATAAGCCTCATTCGTAGATGCCGCTGTGAAAACCAGCGCAAGCAAGCTGAAAAGCAATATTTTTTTCATAGTTCAATTTTTTTGAGTGATAGGTGTTGATGAAACGGCCAATGGTTGCTTTCTGTTGAGCGTTGATAGCTTAATAAATGTTACCAAAACGATAAAATTTACCAGTCCTTCGAATGTCTCACCACTTTTTACTTTCTCCTTTTACTTTCAATTACGCCTGCAACTTTGGGCCATAGGCCAAATCGCCCGCATCACCCAACCCGGGCACAATGTAGGACTTTGCCGTAAGTTCGTCATCTATGGCGCCAGCCCACACCTTGGCGGAAGGCATGGTACGGCGCAAGTGCTCCAATCCCTGCCGGGAGGCGATGGCCGTGGCTACATAAATTTCTGAAGGCTGACCAAACCGCTTAAGCGCTTCGATGGCCATCTCCACGGAGGCACCGGTGGCCACCATCGGGTCGGTGAGGATGAGCACACAATCGTTGAGGTCGGGGCAAGAGACGTACTCCAGCGCAATCTCGAAAGTGCCGTCCTTGTGGTGTCGGCGATAGGCGGAGACAAAGGCGCTTTCTGCCCGGTCGAAATAGTTGAGCAGACCCTGGTGCATGGGCATGCCTGCTCGCAGGATAGTGGCCAGCACGATTCGATTGGAAGGCAGGTTGACCTTCGCTACCCCCATTGGTGTTTCTATCTCCTGTGGGTGGTAGTTGAGCCGCTGGCTGATTTCGTAGGCCATCACCTCCCCAATCCGCTCCAAATTGCGGCGAAATCGAAGGCGGTCTTTTTGTACATTTACATCCCGCAGTTCAGCGATGAAACGGTTGGCAATGGAATTATTTTCGCTCAGGTTGAAAATCATTTATCTGGTATTTTTGCAACTCTTTCTAACAAAAGAGCAGTGCAAATGTAGGGAAATATCAGTGGACGGTGTGCTAGATATTGGATTTTAGGCAATAGACAATAGTCATTCAAGCATGGACCTTGAAACGTTCACAATCAATTGCCCAACATCTATTGCCCAAAGCCTTTTCATAGGCTTTTTGATGGTTTTTATCTAACAAAACAAGGCGAGGCAGAAACCGTGGCGTATTTTCAGCGCTCGCAAATCGACCCCCTGTTTACTCCTGACCCCTAAAGGGCCCCCAAATCATAACCTCACTTGCCAAGTTCGAAGAATTGGCGTCCGTGGGTTCCTCTTTAGGGGTCAGAGGCAAGGTCAGGGGCAATCGCCAACAAAACGCAACAACGCAACCATGCATTACAGTGAAATAATCAAGATAGCACTCCGCTCTGTGCGCAACAACCTGCTCCGTGCGATTCTCACCCTGATGATTATTGCCATCGGCATCATGGCATTGGTGGGCATCCTGACGGCCATCGACAATATGGTCTATTCCCTCAACGACAATTTCTCCGGCCTTGGCGCCAACTCATTCACCATTTCCCCAAAGGGAAAGGAACTCAGCGGCTCGGAAGGCGGAAGGCGGCAGAAGCGGGGCGAACCCATTTCGTTGAAAGAGGCGCTGGAGTTCAAAGAACGCTTCGACTATCCGGCCAGGGTCTCTGTGTCGTCGAACTGCACTAGCCGTGCGACCATCAAGCATGGAGAGGAAAAAACAAGCCCCATCGTTTCAGTAGTGGCCATTGACGAGAACTATATCGAGGCAAAAGGCCACAACATCCTGCTTGGGCGTGCATTTACCACCCAGGAAATCATCAACGGCGGCAATAAGGCCATCATCGGGTCGGACATTGTGGAGTCACTGTTCGACAATAAACCGGAGAAGGCGTTGAACAGTACCATTGCCATCGGCAACCTCCAGTTCAGAGTGGTGGGTGTCATGGAGTCCAAGGGGTCGGCCATGAATCAGAGCGAGGATAGGGTGGTGCTCATCCCGCTGCTCGACGGCAAGCGTTACTATGCCAC
>JAHEAS010000831.1 GCA_024642645.1 Saprospirales bacterium
CCCCCGCCCCGATGATGGCAATATCAAAATTGGTAGATGGCATAGAAAAAAGCGAAAAATACAGCTTGTGAGGCAAAATGGTGAATGGGCAGCGGATTTTCCCCGTCGTGCAGGTCTTTTTGCGCAAGCACTTGCAGTATCAACGAGACGATGAACCAATCAACGAAATTGCGAAGCGGCGCCCGGCCTCCGTCGCAGTGCCAAAAGCCAAACAACGGTGCAATAGGTTCAATGAAAAAGTCGAGGGCAACCATCAAAAGTGCCCCAGCAAGGCAAGCCAACCATTTGCGCTGGACAAACCGATTGCAGATGGTCGCTGTGAGAAAAGTGAGCACTACCCAATTGATACCAATCAAAAATGGGACGCCGAACAACTTTGGTCCGAGGTTTTCGCCATATCGGTACTCGCCGAAAAGCAGGCTGGTATTGACCCCGATGATTTCAGCCACCGTTCCAATGAGATAGATGGACGTCCATATCGACAGGCTTCGCCAGCCATTTTTTACTGGAAAATTCCAAATCAAAAGCAATGCTCCAAGCAGCAAATTGAACGGTGTATTGGGCAAAAAACAGTTTCCCTGGCCGAGCCAAATGCCCAACATCCCAGATATGGAAACCAACCAAATGGCGAACACCGATACCTGGATTTTTCCGATGGGAAATAGGAGTGCTAAGTCCTTGTTCATCAATGGGAGGAGATTAAGCTTGCAGTTATTTTGGCGGAGAGCAAGCAAAGTGGAATGCCGCCGGGATATTCATTCGCCTCGAAAACATCAACGTCATAGCCTGCAGCCCGCAGGCGCAGGGCAGTTCCAATTCCAGCGATTCCAGCTCCGATGACGATGGCGGATGGCATTACATTTTTTTGGTTAGCAAATGCTGAAAAGCCATTTCTGGCTTGCGAGAAGTACAATGCAGATAAGCGAAAATGGTTTTCAAGGGACATCAGAATCTTCAGGTGACAGGCTTGCCCTGGCAATCGGATTGCTTATGTTTGCGGGGCTATTTCAATATTTGAACGACAAACCCGATGGATATTCAATCGCTTGTTCAGCACATTGTTAAAATAATTCCACTTGATGACCCAGCCGTAAGTGATTTGGCAGCGAAATTGGCGCTCAAAAAACTCCGTCGCCGACAGTACCTGCTGCAAGAGGGGGACGTTTGCCGACATTATAATTTTGTGCTCAGCGGTTGCCTTCGGCTTTATTTTGTGGATGAAAAAGGCACGGAGCACGCCCTCCAATTTGCCACTGAGAATGGCTGGGTAGCCGACATCGGCAGCCTGCATTCCGAAACGCCGAGCCGCCTTAGCATTGATGCACTCGAACCTACCGAAATCTTGCGGATTGGCAAGGCCGATTTAATTGACCTGTATGTCAAACACCCGGCCTTCGATCGCTATTTTCGGGTGCTTACAGAGAACGCCTTCATCGGAATGCAGCAGCGGGTGCTTCAAAACATCAGCTCCACCGCCGAAGACCGCTATCTAGCTTTTTTGGAGAAATATCCTCACCTCGTGAACCGTATCCCACTGGTTCAAATCGCCTCGTTTATTGGCGTAACCCCTGAATTTGTTAGTAAAATCAGGAAAAACCTCTCCAGTAAATAGCCTAAACCTTGAACTAGTTCAAGGCTTTTTCTTAAACTCCTTCATTGGCCAACGGCTGCTGTGACCCTCATCTTTGTGGCATCAATTCACTAAAATATTCGCCACATGAAATCTATTTTTTCAACCTTATTCTTAGCACTTGCTTTCGTTGGCAGCGCACAAAATGAACCTAATTCTTCTATCATTAAAAACGTACAAAACATGAATGCATCAGAAAAATCCGCCATTGAATCTTTGCTTTTTACCTACGAAAAAGCACTAGTCGCCTCCGACACCAAAGCAGTACTCGGTCTTTATGCACAAGACGGTATTTTCATGCCATCCGAAGCCCCTTCTGCCATTGGCCAAGTAGCAGTGGAACAGGCCTATAACTTCGTTTTCAGCCAAATCAAATTGAACATCAAGTTCCAAATTGACGAAATTGAAGTGCATGGGGACGTGGCTTTTGCCCGAACCATTTCTCGTGGAACGACTGATGTTTTGAATGCTGGCATCACCGTTGCAGAGGAAAATAGGGAACTGTTTGTGCTGGTAAAAGAAAACGGTACCTGGAAAATCGGCAGGTATATGTTCAACAAAATGAAGCCTGCGGGAAAATAGAGATGACATCTTCATCGAGCTACAGGCCAGCTAGCATGTATTTGTTGGCTGGCCTGAACCATTTATTTCCGCACCAAATTATCAATCATGCCATTGAAAATGAAGAAGTGAAAC
>JAHEAS010000832.1 GCA_024642645.1 Saprospirales bacterium
GCGCAAGTGCCTGTGCGATGTCCATGACCGTGCTGCTGCCCGTGCCGTTGTCGTCAGCACCGTGGTAGATGGCGGGCCCTTTTTTGCCCAAATGGTCGTAGTGGGCCGAAACGACCACAACTTCTTTTTTCAGCCGGGGGTCGCTGCCCTCTATGAAGCCGAGCACGTTGGAGCCGAGCAGCTGGCGCTTGTTTTTCTTCTGCACCATGCTCAGGCGGCAGGGCAAATCCATGTGGGCAGGCTTGCCAGACTTCTTGATGCCGTCCCGTAACTTGACGAATTTCTTCATTTTTTTACCAACAATCTCCTTCGCCAACGTACTGGAAATGAACATATTATTGGCCAAATGCCCTTCCGGGTTGCCGCCCTCCCCCATGCGCATCTCGCTGCTGAGGAGCGTCTTGCGAGCCTCGCCGACGGTGGTTTTAATGTCCGCATCAATGAGCAACACCGTGGCAACGCCGTGCTGAAAGGCCACTTCCATCTTTTTGCGCCAGTCCGTTGACCACGGCGAAAGTTCGGGGGTTCCAGTCAGCCAGGAGTTGCCGTCCTTGTCCACGGGCTCATCCCGGTAAATGAGGATGGTTTTGCCTTCCACGTTTTTGCCTTCGTAATCGCTATAATTTGGGTCATCAATGCCGTAGCCGAGGAAGAGGACTTCTGTCGTTGCGAAGCGCTCCCGGTTGGAGTTAGCGCTGGGGAACGAGACGAAATCGATTTGGCCGTTGTCCCAGCTTTCGGCGGTGAAGGCGATGTTTTGAAAATAAGTGCTGGAGTCGCCGATAGTCGGCAGGCCCAGTTTCTCGAAATGCGCTGCGATGAAATCGGCGGCCTTGCGCTGGCCCTCTTGCCCTGTTTCCCGGCCCTCGAACTCATCGGAGGCGAGTACAGTGAGGTAGCTCCGCAGGTCTTCGACGGTAATCATGTCGGCGTAGGGTGCGGCGTTGGCGGAGGCCGTGAGCATGGGGTGGTCGGGTGGCGTGGTGGCCAATTCGGGTGAGAGCTGCGCCAGCAAAACAAAGCTGGAAGTGACGGACAGGACTAATGCGAGCAGGTATTTTTTCATTCTCTTTATTTTCAGAAAAAGTAAAATAGTAGTTCTGCGAACCCCACTTTTTACTTTGACCTTTTTACTTTTTACTTTTCAAGAACAGTCAGATAGACAGCAAAAATCGGGCATTTGTTGCGTGGGGTGCGAAATTAAGGCCATTTAACCGAGCGGCTTATTGATTTTTGGGCATAATTTGTCCGGAATTCTCTCAACTCAAAATCCTCCAACATGAAAAACCTTTTCACTGCTTTCGCTTTTCTGCTGTTTTCCAATCTTGTTTTTGGGCAAATCGAGTGGGTGGGCAACCACGATTTTTCCGAAGCTGCTTCCGATATTCTCCGAACTTCACAGGGTCAGTACGTCCTACTACACGGCAATGGCAGTGGCTTAACCGTATTCGACAGCGATGGGGGAATTGTTTTTGAAGACACGACATTCCTCTTCACGGGCTATGGAAAGTCAGACCTAATCGAGTTCCCAGACTCATCAATCCTATTCGTATGCGGTGGGCTTGATTGCGATGTGTTTTTAAGTTTTTTCGTGAAATATGACAAAGACTGGAACAGGCTTGGAGCAGAATATTGCTATGGAAGCGGAGAAATCGCCAAGTTCAGCGACAACAGCGTTGCCATTGTGGATGTTTTTAATGGCTACCTTGAAAAATTGTCTTTTGATGGGAGTCAAGTTTGGCTGAAAGATATTTACCAGTTTGGCCTTACCGATTTGGTCGTCACACCAACGGACACACTGTTGTTGGCTACTGAGGATGGCCTGTTAAAAATCACGGCTGACGGGGATTTGGTTGATACTATTCCGAACCTGATTTTCGACCGACTGGAAATCCTCCCGACCGGCAATTACCTTGCACAGGTAAATGATGTGCTTTTACTCTATTCACCCGATTTTGCCCAATTGGCTGCTTTTCAACTAACTGGCGATTCCATCAAAGACATTGATTTTGACCAAAACGAAATAGCTGTGCTGACTTCAGCACCGAAAATTGTCCGGCTCGATATAAACCTGAATATCGTTGGTACTACCTCCTTGTCCGGCCACAACCAAACTTTCAATGCCTTGGCCTTTTCCGAAAATGGCTTCGTGGTTGGTGGCGGTGAGCAATATGGAAACGCAACGCACATCAACACTTCGGCTTTTATCAAATCGTTTGGACTGGATGGCAGCACGGCCAATCACAACACGGATATTGCGCTGACTTCGGTCAGTCAGAATGGGCCAATTGTCGTCCAGGATTTGTCTTGGCTTTACCAAGCCAC
>JAHEAS010000833.1 GCA_024642645.1 Saprospirales bacterium
GTCACAGACCAGGCAGGATGCACGTCAACGGCTGTTGTAAATATTACCGAGAACATCTTACCGTTGGCGGTAACCATTACGCTGCAAAGCGAAATCAAGTGTTTTGGTGAAAAATCGGCTATACTTCAGACCAAGGTCAACGGTGGCAAAGAGCCTTACAAATACAGTTGGAGTTTAGCGGGGGGCACTAACGAGTCGGCAAGCGGTCTCTCCGCAGGCAATTATTCACTGACCGTGACCGATGCCGCCGGTCAAACTGCTACTGCCAGCCTCGAAGTCATTGAGCCCAAACCCTTTAACCTGACCGTGCGGGTAGAAGCTCCTGCCAGTCCAAATAAAGCAGATGGAAAGGCGACTGTAAAAACTACCGGTGGCGTCGGTAACCTTTCTTATAAATGGGACAATGGTGAAACATCAGCTTCCGCTGCAAAACTCGGCCTTGGGACGCATGGCGTTACTGTTACTGACGCAAACGGTTGCACTTTTTCCACCTCAATCATAATTACCGAAAACATACTGCCGCTGGAAGTTAGCATTTCGCAAGAAAATGAAATCAAATGTGCAGGCGAAAAAACGGCATCGCTGAAAGCCGAAGTCAGCGGTGGCAAGGGCCCTTTCCGTTACAGTTGGACTGGTGGCTCAACATCAGCATCGGTCAATACGCTGGGCGCTGGCAGCTACGATGTTACAGTCACGGATGCTACTGGGGCCACCGTTACCACAAAACTTTCTGTTAAAGATGCTGCTCCCATCACCTTAACCGCCAAGGTGGACGCTTCCGCTAGTACTGGCAATTCCGATGGCAAAGCCACGGTAAAAGCAAGTGGAGGTAGTGGTGACTTTGCTTTCAAATGGGACAATGGGGAAACGACGGCCACAGCAGTCAAACTCGGTCCAGGTAACCACACCGTCACGGCTACCGACGCTGCGGGATGTATTGCCACAGCTACGGCTAGCATTACCGAGAACATTTTGCCGCTGGAGGTTAGCATTTCACAAGAAAATGAAATCAAATGTGCAGGCGAAAAAACAGCATCGCTGAAAGCCGAAGTCAGCGGTGGCAAGGGCCCTTTCCGATACAGCTGGAATAGTGGCTCGACCTCAGCGTCAGTCAACTCACTAGGCGTTGGCAGCTTCACCGTAACTATCACCGATGCTACTGGAGCGACCAACACCGCCACCAAACAGCTAGCCGAACCCGCAGTGCTCAAAGCTGAAGTTGCGAGAATCCGACCTGCTACGACTGACAAAACCAACAACGGCAAGGCAACGCTTGAAGCCGCTGGCGGCACTGGTAAACAGCAAATTGCTTGGGACAACGGGGAGACCGAAGTCAATGCGACGGCATTGCCCGCAGGGCAGCACACGGTCACGGTGACGGACGAAAACGGCTGCACCGCCATCGCTTCTTTTGAAACGAAAACCCGCATCATTCCTGAGCTTTCGGGTAATAATATCCGCAGCGGCGAGACTATTAAATTGGAGAAAATCTACTTCGAGCAAGACAGTACGAACATGGATGAATCCTCTCGCCCAACGTTGGATGAGTTGTACGAGTTCCTACAGGAAAACCCTGCTGTTACTATCGAAGTGGGCGGTCACACGAACGGCATTCCGTCACACGAATTTTGCGATAACCTTTCCAGCCTCCGAGCCAAGTCTGTGGCGCAATACCTTGTTGACTTAGGGTTGTCCACTAGCCGCATCACCTACAAGGGCTACGGCAAGCGAAATCCTGTTGCCAGCAACTCGACTCCAGAGGGTCGGGCGAAAAACCAGCGGGTGGAGATTAAAATTGTGCGGACGGAGTAAAAGGTATGGGGTATGAGGTAGGTTTGGGACATACCTCATACCTCATACCTCTAGAGTTTCCCATTCCGAGCGCCGAATACGATATACCACAACCGCCATTTCCCGCCAAGTCGTCCGCTTCCACTCCGTCATCCCATTTCGTTTGGCAACTGCCTGTGAGCGCAGGTTGTCAGGGTGGATGAGTGAGATAAGCGTCTCGGCCATCTCGTTTTCAAAGCAAAAATCACGGCAGGCTTGGGCAGCTTCGGTGGCGTAGCCCATGCCCCAATGTTCCCGGAAGAAATGGTAGCCAACTTCCCATTTCGGAATGCCGTCCACCCATTGGTACAGCAAGCCAGCTTGGCCGATTAGTTCGCCAGTTTCGAGTAATTCCACGGCGTAGAGTCCGCCCTGGTCGTTGGCATAACGGCCCATTTGGCGGCGCAACCACATGTCGGCATAATCGGAAATGGCAGTTTTGATAAAGTGGAATTCGGTGGCCACGGGGTCTTCAAAAAAGCCATTTCCGATTAT
>JAHEAS010000834.1 GCA_024642645.1 Saprospirales bacterium
TGGAGAAAGTGGTTCTTTCAACTTTGTCCTTTTTGCTTTTTCCTTTTGAAAAAGGTTTGCAAAGTTAAGCAATTTGCGAAAGTGGCTTGAATTGGATGAATAAGCTTCTAACTTCTGGAAGTATCCAGGTTTCTTTTGACTTATTTTCGGAGATTTCACGAGCGGCAAATTATTTTGATGGACATTTGCGGATGCTAAAAATCAGGCCATGCTGGGAGGTTTTCAAATTGAAAAACCGATGCCCGCTGCACCTTTAGCATTAATGTGCGGAATTGGCACATTCCAAGTTTATGAAAACAGCATCTAAACCGACCAAGGCCATTGGAGAACTGGCTGCCTACCTGATAGACCCCAACATTGAATCCGACCACGAGGTAAATATCATTGACCGCATCCATGAGGTGCTTTCCGAGCTGGCCACCGTCTCGGGATTTGATGGTGAAGAGGGCTGGCAGCACGATATGCAAACCTCGTCTGGCATGGCCATTTCTGTAAACGAAGCCGCCCGTTGCCTGCTTGATTACCGTCGGACAGGGCAATTTTTCCGGGGTCTGCACGCTGCTATTTGGGAAGCAAAACGGCTTTTTCCGGGGGAACCCATCAAAGTGCTGTACGCTGGGTGTGGCCCTTACGCTCCTTTTCTCACTATGATTGCCCCGCAGTTTTCGCCAGGCGAAGTCCTTTTTTCCCTGATTGAAATCAATGGCGGTTCGTTGGAAAAAGCGGAGATGTTGGTGGAGGAGTTTGGGCTTCAAGACTACCTTTTGGATAGTTTTCTTGCCGATGCAACGCTTTTCCAAGTACCAAACGCCAAAAGTTACCATATCCTTTTTACGGAAACGATGGACACGGCGCTGGAGCGAGAGCCGATGGTGCCCATCCTGCTGAATCTGCTGCCGCAACTACGCAGCGAAGTGCTGGTGGTGCCCCGCAACGTGACCGTCGAGGGCGTTTTTTTTAGCCAGGAACAGCTTCCCAATGGCATAGATATTCTCTGGGAATTAACTACGAACATCCCCGGCCACTCCATCGGTATCGTGATGGACATGGCGGAGGCACTGGAAACTTACTTGGACTTGGAGGAAAAGGACGGGATTTTTCACGAGCTGCAATGTGAGCTGCCAGCCCCAGCGTTCCGGGACTTTTTTGCACTGTACACCACGGTGGAGGTTTGGGAAGGAATTTTCCTCTATAAAAACGAATCGGACATCACCGACCTGCGGGTGCGCAACCTGAAGGACCTGCCACCCTGCGACTATATTAACTTCGAGTACCTGCTGGGGGAGGATTTGGAGCTGATGTTTGGGGTGAGCTGAGAGTGTTTTTTTAAATCGAATTTTTGGGTTATTTTTGAAAAAAAATACCGCCATGTTGCGTGACGACGACATACTTGAACCCATTCTTGAGAACCTCCACATGCCCGAACTGGTGGAGGAACTGAACGCCCGCTTGAAAGATGAACAGCGGCTGCGGGAACAGTTTTATGAAAAAATACAGCCGGGCGACAAATGGGAATTCATCAATGGGAAAACAATTATGCACTCACCAGCGAAAGACAAGCACACAGATGCAAGGGAAAATCTTGGCGGTTTGCTGAGGTTTTTCGTTGACCTCCACCAATTGGGCAAAGTTTACAGTGAGACAGCCCTCGTATCGCTATCTCGCAACGACTATTTGCCTGACATCTCCTTTTTCTCCAAGGAAAAATCCAGCAAATTCAAGCCAAACACCTGGAAATACCCCGCCCCTGACTTCGTGGTTGAAGTCCTGAGCGAAGGTACTGCCAGCACCGACCGAGGCATCAAAAAAGAGGATTACGCTGCCCACGGGGTTCGTGAATATTGGCTCGTTGATCCGGATTTGCAGTTGGTGGAGCAGTATGTTTTAGATGAAAAGAAAAAGGAGTTCTGGCTTTTCACGAAAAAAACTACCCATGACCAGATTGAATGCAAGGCAATTAAAGGACTAGCATTTCCGGTCGCTGCCATTTTTGACGAGCAGGTTAAAATGCAGGTGGTGAAAAATTGGCTGAAATAGACTACCGGCCTTAAAAACAAAAGCCCAAATCGGATGTCGCTTTGGGCTTTTGTCATTTTTGGTAAAATCACCGCACCACTATTTTTCCGGTTGCCAGCATTTTTCCGCCGTTTTGTATTTTGAAAAAATACAGCCCGCTGGTCAAACCGCCACGCTGCACGAGCGCTTTGTTTTGGGTGAATGGCTGGCGCAAAACCTCACGGCCAGTCGGGTCAATCAAGGTCAGCGTGTTTTCACCTTTTGGCAATGCTTCCACTTCGATGACCGCCCAATCATTCATTGGGTTT
>JAHEAS010000116.1 GCA_024642645.1 Saprospirales bacterium
GAAAGTGGTTTTTGAATACAACAAGCCCATTGTCGACGATGACGATGATGGCATGGTCAAGTACTTGAACATGGAAAATGACTGGTTTGCGCAGCACCGGGGCAAGCCGCTCAAAGAAGGATATATTGCCTTGCAGGCGGAGAGCCACCCGGTGGAGTTTCGGAAGGTGGAGTTGTTGGATTTGAGCAGGAAGGTGAGGCCATAAAACATTTACCGCCCCGCCTCCATTACCATTTCTCGGATTTTACTGTTCAATCCCTCCTCCTTAATCAGCCTTTCAATCGGCAAATGGAAGCGGAACCGCCAGTAATGCGGCGAAATGGATGGGTCGTTGATGGTTTCGTCAGCGGCTGCAGGGCGACGCAGATTTGCATCCATTCCCACGAGGTCTTGCACCGGAAATATTGCCAGCATACTTGGCGAAGTCATGTGTTGCCAGTTCACCGCTTCAACGATTTCCGGTGAACAATTTTGCGGAGCTGGGCCAAATTGGCGGAGGCTTGTTTTGAAAAACAGTTGAGCCGTTTTATAGTCGTTTTCCCACCAGCCACGGATGGTCGGCATGTCATGACAGGAGGGGCTGCAAACCGAGGCGTAAGGATAGTTTTCGGGTTGCCCAAACTGCGCTTGTCCCTTTGGCATCCGCTGAATTTCGAGAGACAGAATGTTTAGGTCGTGCATCACCCCAGCCACCGAGTGTGGAATCATGCCAAGGTCTTCGCCACAAATGAGCATGTTCGTGGCTTGCAGCAAAGGCGGCAATTTCCAGAGCGCCTGTTGTTTCCAAAATTCATCGTGGCGTTTGTAAAAATAGTCGTCGTAGAGGTGCTTGAAAATGGCCTTTTCTTGGTCGTCCAAATACTTGAACGAGCGGGTCGTTTCCAATGTGATTCGAGGGTTGAAACCCGCTTCCTCTTCAATGAGGAGGACATTGCTCACCAAGCGCATCAGCCCGATTGCCAATTCCCTTTTCTCAGAAAGGTATTCGTCCCCAGCAAACAATTGCTTGATTTTCAGCTGGTTGTCCACAATTTTTTTCAGCCTGAATATGCTTCCACTGGTTTCCTCCAAAAAGTTTTTGCGAACAAAATCTGTGTCCTCTCCGAAGATTTCTTGCAGAAAATGCCCCCTGATATATGGCTTTGTATAGCGGAGTAGGTCGCCGTGCAAACCCAATTGTGACAACTCCTCACGAGAATAGGGCAGGCGGGGATTGAATAGCCCAAGTGTGCCCTCCACCTGGTTCGTCGGTATCTGCCAGATGCGGAAAAAGCCAAGGATGTGGTCAATGCGGAGGGCGTCGAAGTACTCGGCCAGCTTGGTCATGCGCTGTTTCCACCACGCAAAGTCGTCGTTGGCCATCACTTCCCAGTTGTAGGTCGGGAAGCCCCAATTTTGTCCAGCTTCCGAGTAGGCATCGGGTGGGGCACCCGCTTGGCCGTCCATATTATAAAGGTGTGGCGCTACCCATGCATCGCAGCTTTCCCGGTATATTCCGATGGGGAGGTCGCCTTTAAGCACCACGCCGTTTTTACGAGCATACTCGGTAGCAGCCAGTAGCTGCTTGTGGGCGTGGTATTGTATAAAAAAGTACAGTCCCACTTTATCGAACGAATGGTATTTGGGGTCGCACAGTTCATTGACGATTTTAGGTGAGTAGCTGGCGTGCTTTCCCCAAGTATTGAAATTGGTGGTACCGTTCAAGTCCCGAAGATGGCAAAAGGCGGCGTAGGGTTTAAGCCAACTTGCATTGGCCTCCATGAAATTTTTAGCATCATGGTTATTGAAAAAAGCAACTTTCTCCTGGGCGTACAACAGTTCAAAAAATGCAAACTTGGCGTTCAAAACAGCTTCAAAATCAACTGTTTCGAGCTTATTTAGCTTCGCAATATCTTCCTTCAAGCGGGTTTCGTCGGCTTTGTTTGCCAGCTTCGCAATGGATTGGAGGTTGATGTAAAGTGGGTGCAGGGCAAATACCGAAATGGCAGCGTAGGGATAGCTGTCTGTCCAAGTTTTGGTGGCAATCGTGTCGTTAACGGGCAGGGTCTGAACTATTTTCATTCCAGTTTTCACCGCCCAATCGGTCAGCAGGTTCAGGTCGGTGTACTCACCAATACCAAGGCTTTTTTCGCTGCGCAACGAGAAGACGGGGATGGCCATTCCAGCCCCTCGCCAAAGTCCCGAGGCATACCGATAGCTTTCATCGGTGCGAACCACGACGCTTCCATTTGCCGAAGGAAAGGTGAAGTTTATTCGGCGATTTTCGCCTTTTTCCCATTCTACGACTTGCTGATTCGCCGGGTCATAAATGGCAAATTTGTATTCGATGTCAGCCCATTGAGTCCCCCAGTTGAATTCAGCTTGCCAAAGTGGATAGCTTTCATCGGAAAGTAACAGCGGTTTTTCCCAATTGCCCAGCGCCTCATTGTTTCCGAAAACACAAAACTGAAGGTGCTGTGGAAGCGCAGCGGCGTAAAGTTGGAGCCTGATTTTGTTTCCACCTTCCAGTTTTTCAATGGCCTTGAGGGGCTGGGCAGTTTGGGTTCTTTTAAAAATCACATCCTTAAAAGCGGCAGAAAAGAAGCTTCGTTCCACTTCGAACTGGGGTCGCCAATAGTCCTGGAAAAAGACTTGTACCTTGCCCGACGGCAGGTCAACATGCCTAAATTCACCATGCTCCCCAACCATTTCTTTATTGGTTTGGAGAAAATATTTGTAAACAAACTGCTCGTTTTCAGCCACAGGTATGCTGCAATTCCAGTTGTTGTGGTCATCACTTTGGCAAATCACAGTATCCTCCGAACCGCTCTTTTTGAAGCGGATAACGATTAGCTCCCCATGTTTTGCGGCGTAGTTGATGTGGAAATAGGCGATCATTGACTGTGTTTTTTCTATTCAAATGAAAATGGCTGCAAAACTATTCAAACCATACGAGACCTAGCGGTGATTTTTTTGCGAAACTCAACAATAAAAACCAGTGCTTTTTACCAGCAAATTCCCAAAATTTAGTGTTATTCGTGGCTGCTTACAATCGGCAGGAATAAGAATTTCATCATTCAGCACAAAACGAAACGGACATGGCAAACAGCGACTCAGGGGGAGTACAAACTGAAGAATTTGAAAGACGACCTGTCCCCAACTCTCACCTGAAAGGCTGGAAGAATTTTTTAGGGATGTACGCTGGCGAACATGCAGCCGGGACGGAATTCATGATAGGACCTTTGTTTCTAGCTGCAGGCGTAAGTGCTTTTGACCTGCTTGTCGGTCTGCTGCTCGGCAATTTTCTGGCAGTTCTTTCCTGGCGTTTTCTCACCGCCGAAATCGCTGTAAAGAACCGTCTGACCCTCTATTTTCAACTAGAAAAAATTTGTGGCAAGCACCTCGTCACGTTGTACAACCTCGCCAACGGTGTACTTTTCTGTTTTCTTGCTGGTTCCATGATTACCGTGTCGGCAACGGCGGTGGGCATCCCTTTCGGTATGGAGATGCCCAAGTTGACGGACACCATGCCAAACGGGGCGACTTGGGTCGTCATCGTCCTGGCATTGGGGGCGCTGTTCACCCTCGTTGCTGCCAAAGGTTACAACACAGTGTCGAAAGCGGCCAATCTGATGTCGCCCATCATCGTGCTGGGATTCCTGGCCTGTGGCATTTTTGCCCTACGGCAATTGGAAGTTCACAGCTTTTCCGATTTCTGGAATATCTGGGGGGAGGGTAGTGAGCCGTTCCCCGGCCAAATAAAATATTCGTTTTGGCATGTCGCCATTTGGTCGTGGTTTTGCAACGCTGCCATGCACATCGGCATGAGCGACCTATCGGTTTTTCGCTACGCAAAAAGCCCAAAGTCCGGCTGGACAACAGCGGCAGGCATGTACGTTGGACACTACATGGCGTGGATTGCCGCCGCCTTGCTCTACGCAGCCTATTTGAAAACTCCTGAAGCCATCGCATTCATGGCTGATGGCCATGCGCCACCCGTGGCGCCCGGCCCTTTGGCATTTAATAGTATTGGTGTTTTTGGCATCTTGACCGTGATATTGGCGGGCTGGACTACTGCCAACCCAACGATTTACCGCGCTGGGCTGGCATTTCAGGCCATTTTTACAAATGCTAAAACTTTCTGGGTTACAGTGTTGGCTGGTTCCGTGGCAACCATTGCTGGTTTGTTTCCTGCCTTTGCCATGAAGCTGTTGGATTTTGTGGCGGTGTACGGTTTCATTCTTGCTCCCATAGGCGCAATCATCGTGTTCGAGCATTTTTTTGCGGAGCGTTTTGGGGTGGTAAAAAACTACGCAGAGCGGTCGGGTATCTCGTTCAACATGGCGGTACTGCTGGCCTGGGTCTTTAGTGGCGGGGTGTTCTTTCTTATTTCAAAAACGCAGGGTGTGTTTTTGTCGTTTTTGACGCTGCCAGCTTGGGTGCTATGCGGGATTTTGTTTTTGATTTTAAGCAAGTGGATGCAGAGAAAACAGGCTTAAAGTTTTACCGAAGTATTTATCATCATGAAAATAACGCCGAACCATATCGAAGCGCACAACCAAGCCCGCTTGGTCCAGCATGTCAAACGGCTTGATTTTTTGACTTCAGAAATCAATAATGCAGATGCCATTTTGAAAAAACTGATGGACTTTCAAGTGGCCATTCCAAGTTGGGCGCTGGGAACGGGTGGCACTCGGTTCGGGCGTTTTCCGGGAGGGGGAGAGCCTCGTGATTTGGAAGAAAAAATCGAAGATGTGGGACTGCTCCATGCCCTAAACTGCAGCAGTGGCGCTATTTCGTTGCACATCCCTTGGGATATTCCGAAGGATGGAGAGGCCATTAAACAACTGGCTGCATCGCACGGTCTCCGATTTGATGCAGTGAACTCGAATACGTTTCAAGACCAAGATAATCAGGCACTTAGCTATAAGTTTGGCAGTTTGCAGCATATGGATAAAGCGGTGCGTCAGCAGGCTGTTGAGCATAATATAGAAGTGATAAAACAGGGCGAGGCGCTCGGTTCGGAGTCCATTACGGTTTGGTTGTCGGATGGTTCTTGCTTTCCCGGCCAGCTCAATTTCCGACAGGCATTTCAGAACACCTTGGAGAGTCTTCGGGAAATATATGCGACACTACCGAAGCACTGGAAAATGTTCATCGAGTACAAAGCGTATGAGCCTAATTTTTACTCAATGACTGTTGGCGATTGGGGTCAGTCGCTGCTGTATGTCCAAAAACTTGGACCACAAGCTTTTACGCTCGTTGACCTTGGTCACCACCTTCCCAACGCCAACATTGAACAAATCGTGGCATTGCTGCTGATGGAGGGCAAACTTGGTGGATTCCATTTTAACGATTCAAAATATGGCGACGATGACCTGACGGTTGGGAGCATCCGCCCCTACCAGTTGTTCCTGATTTTCAATGAGTTAGTGGAAGGGATGGATGCCCTTGGCATGAGCCATGCGACCGATTTGGGCTGGATGATAGATGCCAGCCACAACGTCAAAGACCCCCTTGAAGACTTGGCACAATCGGTCGAGGCGATACAGATTGCCTATGCACAGGCGTTGCTCGTTGACAGGAAGGCGCTGAATGCGGCGCAGATGGATAATGATACAGTGCGATGTCAGGAGATTTTACAATCAGCTTTTCGGACGGATGTGCGTGGTTTGGTGGCGGAAGCGAGGTTACGGCTGGGTGGCGCGTTGAAACCACTGGGTTTGTTCCGGGAAGTTGGAGTCCGTAAGGAATTGGTAAGGGAGCGAGGTTCAAAAACATTGGCAACTGGCTTATAATTATGTCGCACTGCGCAATTTTTGACATCGGCAAAACCAATAAAAAATGCTTCGTTTTTGATGAGGAATATCGAATTGTATTTGAAAAATCGGTGGTATTGCCTGAGACTATTGACGAAGATGGATTTCTCTGTGAGGATATTGACTTGCTTTCAAATTGGGTTCAAACAACATTGGATGAGGTTTTACAAATACCCTATTTTCGGGTGAAAGCACTGAATTTTAGTGCTTACGGAGCCAGTTTTGTTTACCTGGACATTGATGGAAAAATACTTACGCCGCTTTACAATTACCTAAAGCCATACCCTGAAAGCTTAGCCAAACAGTTCAATGAACAATATGTGGACAATGAAAAAATGGCAATTGAAACAGCATCTCCATTACTTGGCAGTTTAAATGCTGGGATGCAATTATTTCGGTTGAAAAATGAAAAACCTGGTATTTATGGTAAGGTGAAATATGCGCTCCATTTGCCACAATATATCAGTTACTTAGCTTCCTCGGAATGCGTTGCTGATATAACGAGTATTGGATGCCACACAATGCTTTGGGATTTCAACAAAATGAATTACCATGATTGGGTGATAGACGAAGCTGTCATTGAAAAATTTGCATCCATTGTGCCCGCTGATGCTCATTTTTCTAATTCAAGATTTCCGAAAATAAAAATAGGGTCTGGTCTTCACGACAGCTCAGCGGCATTGATTCCTTATTTGGCCATGTTTAATGAACCGTTTGTACTCCTTTCTACCGGAACTTGGTGCATTTCAATGAATCCCTTTAATGATGAGCCGCTGACGCTAGAGGAACTCAGCAATGATTGCCTTTGCTACCTCACGCACCAAGGCAAGCAAGTAAAAGCAGCACGATATTTCGGCGGGCATGAGCATGAGGAGGCCGTAAAAAAAATGGCATCAGCGTTTGAGGTGGACGTCGATTTTTACAAGAAAATCTCAAATCAGGAAGGCAGTGAATTATTGGAATGTTACCTCAATTTCATGCGACAATTCATTGATAAACAAGCAGTTTCGACCAAACTGGCTATTGGTAATTCGCAAGTCGGAAAAATATATGTTGATGGTGGTTTTTCTAGGAATGAAATTTTCATGAACTTGTTGGCGGAAGCATTTCCATCGTTAGAAGTCTTTGCCGCAGAAGTGGCACAAGCTTCTGCTCTTGGTGCTGCAATGGTCATGTATCATACTTGGAACAACAAGGGATATTCTTCAAGTCTAATATCGCTTAAAAACTATTCAAAAAGATGAACCTCGAATACAACGATAAATATCCGGCCATTGATGACCTTCGTGAAAGGGCAAAAAAGCGCATCCCACGTTTTGCATTTGAGTATTTGGATGGTGGTTGCAACGAGGAAGTGAATTTGCACAAGAATACGGCTGAAATTAGAGCGGTAGAATTGAAGCCTTATTATTTGTCAAAACATATAGCTTCTGATATGAGAACCGAGTTGTTTGGTCATGTATATGATGCTCCTTTTGGTATAGCACCAGTTGGTTTGCAGGGTTTAATGTGGCCAAATTCGCCAGAGATATTGGCAAAGGCGGCATTTGAGCATAATATACCATTTGTTTTAAGCACGGTATCTACTGCAAGTATTGAACGTATAAGCGAAATTACAGAGGGTAGGGCATGGTTTCAATTGTACCATCCAGCTGAAAATAAATTGCGGGACGATATCATTAAGCGAGCAGAATCGGCACATTGCCCAGTATTGGTGATTCTTAGCGACGTCCCAACCTTTGGATATCGCCCACGGGATATTCGCAATGGATTGGCAATGCCTCCAAAAATGAGCGTAAAGAATATCCTTCAAATAATCGGGCGGCCAAACTGGGCTTTAAATACACTTATTCATGGTAGGCCAAAATTTGAAACCATGATGCGTTATTTTTCTAAAAATATGGATATTAAACAATTAGGAAAAGCAATGAACGAAACTTTTTCAGGTCGGTTAAATGAAGAGAAAATAAAGCCGATAAGAGATATGTGGAAAGGGAAATTGGTGCTCAAAGGAGTAGCGAGTGAAGAGGATACGGAGATGGCCATTCGTTTAGGCCTGGATGGTATCATTGTCTCAAACCATGGAGGGCGGCAATTAGATGCTGGCCAATCCACCATCAAGCCTCTTGTCAACATAGTCCAAAAATATAAAGGGCAAATAAAAATCATGATGGACAGTGGTATTCGAACAGGCCCTGATGTTGCAAGAACCCTTGCAAGTGGTGCGGAATTCACATTTCTTGGCCGCTCATTTATGTACGGCGTAGCAGCGTTGGGAGATGAAGGAGGTAATCATACCATTTCAATCTTAAAAGTTCAATTGCAGCAAATCATGGAGCAGATTTGCTGTGAGCAGGTATCGGCTTTTCCGAATCATTTGATTGCAACTTAAAATTCACATAATTCGATAAACCAAGTTACACGAATTCATTGCCATTTTAATGTTATTTGGCAAACCTTTTTCAGGTTAAGATTTAAACCCCTATTTTGCGCCTAGATAGACCTTCCAAACAATAACTTCAAAAGTTGCTAACTGGCTCTTTGTTGTCAGATTCTTCCAAAGACGACCACTTTTGGAGCCATCCGTTTTATCAAAAAATTGCTTGGTGCATTTTTTTGAATTTAAAAACCAAACCCCTTTTGAAATATGGTAAAGATA
>JAHEAS010000835.1 GCA_024642645.1 Saprospirales bacterium
GCTGGCATTGACCTATTCCAATGTGCCCACTTATAGTTGGAGCGTCGAAGCAATGACCCATGAAATTGGGCATAATTTGGGTTCATCCCACACCCATGCCTGTGTGTGGAACGGCAATAATACAGCCCTTGACGGTTGCGGCCCTGCAATAGGTTACTCAGAGGGTTGCGACGCGCCACTACCGACCAATGGCGGCACCATCATGAGTTACTGCCACTTGGTAAGTGGCGTAGGCATCAACTTCAACAACGGCTTTGGCCAACAGCCGGGCGATCGCATCCGGGACCGCATTGCAAATGCAGCTTGCTTGCAAACCTGCGGTACAGTGCTAGCTGACGATGCGGGCATTTCCAACATCACAGCGCCTGCAGCCACCATTTGCCAAAACTCGGTCAACCCCATTGTTACGCTGAAGAACTTTGGAACGAATCAACTCAATAGCGCTACGATTGCTTACAAAGTGAACAATAGCGCTTTTAGCTTTTACAACTGGACTGGGAATCTGGCAAGCAATGCCTCCATTGATGCGACGCTTCCTGCGATCACCTTTGGCGGTGGGGCTCATTCCTTTTATGCCCAAGTAACCATTGTCAATGGCCAGACCGATTTGAATCCAGACAATGATGCCAGCACCTGTAGCTTCACCTGCATCAATCCTAACACCTACTACCTTGACCAGGATGGAGATGGGTTTGGCAATGCTACTAATATTGTAATGGACTGCGTTCAGCCTGTTGGATATGTATCAAACAGTTTGGATTGCAATGACAGCGATGCCGCCATTCACCCAGGAGCACCTTGCTCGGATGGGAACAATTGTACCATCAACGATGCACTGGACAACAATTGCAATTGTATCGGAACCATTGCGGATACTGACAATGACGGTGTTTGCGATGCAGAAGATATTTGCCCAGGTGGGGATGATACCCAAGATGCAGACAACGATGGTATTCCTAATTATTGTGATTGCAGCATGGGTGCAAAAGCTTTTCCAGGCAATCAACTGACCCACACAGGTGCAGGCGCTAGCTCAAAATCAATTACTTTTCTATTGAACGACAAGGACCCCGTTTTCAGCATCACCAACCTGAGCCAGAAGACGGGTGGAAAGGCAAGTGGAAGGTATATTGAGGTGGTAAAGGTGAGCTTCGTAGATGGCGATGGTGTTACTCAAAACTATGGAACATTTTCTGCCAATGACTACGCGCAAGTGAACGTAGGCATAGGGGGTGTTGTACAGTCCATCACTGTTTCCCTAGAGGATGGCTATAGTGGCAATTATTCTGGCACATTGGCGGTCACTTTGGGTGAAATCAGCTATTGCCAAGGCTGCCATGATTCCGATGCCGATGGTGTCTGCGATGAAATAGACCAGTCTCCAAATTTCGACAATAACCTTATCGGGACACCTTGTAACGACAACAACGACTGCACTTCTGACGATACCTGGACTTCATCAGGAACCTGTGAAGGCATCTCCATGGACAGCGATGGGGATGGTATTTGCGAAGCCTTGGACAATTGTCCAACCGTTGCCAACCCGAATCAGCTCGATGCAGATGCAGATGGGGTAGGGGACGTTTGTGACGATTACAATTGTGCTCATCAGGTCAACTCTAATTTTGACAAAAATCCGCTGACGCATATCGGCGCTGGCGCATCTCAAACGACTATCAATTTTCCAACTGGGACTTCAGAGGTAGTTTTTACCATCAACAACCTCAATACCAATTCAAGCGGGGGCAACAACAAAAAATACACAGAACAAGCAACGGTTAATTATGTGGACGGCAGTGGCGTAATGCACGTGCATGGTATGTACAGTGCTGCTCAATACAGCAGTGTTCCCATCGAAATTATGGGAGCAGTACAATCGGTCACTGTCAGCTTGACGGATGGAGACGGAACGCCAAGTTCTTTGCAAATGAGTGTTGACCTATCATCCGTGAAATCTTGCTCGGTGGGCGGTGGATTGCCGTTTTCGACAAGCGCTGCGGAAGGGCTTGACCTACCTGAATTATTTACCATGTTCCCAAATCCAACCAGCAGGAAAGTAGCCCTTGCTTTTGACCAAAAACTAGAAAAAGCGGACATCATCCTGACCAATATGCAGGGAATCCAAATTGGCCATTTAGCCATTCAGGACCAGTCGGAGGTGGTAATAAATTTGGATGAAATCCGGGTAACTGGCCATTTTATCATGGTAACGGTCAGGGCCAGCAACAGAAAGCCAGTCACCAAAAGGCTGTTGTTGTTGAAAGAATGACGAGTAAGTAAAGCCTAAAAAATAAAACGGCCTGCGGAAATTCAATTCT
>JAHEAS010000836.1 GCA_024642645.1 Saprospirales bacterium
AACATTTCCGCCAAATTTCCATAGAAAACGCCCGACTGATGCGGGTTTTCGCCGTAGCGCAGCACCTCCGACTGGTGGATGCTCTGCTTGAACGACAGTTCCTCGCTGCCCAGGTTGAAGTAGTTGAAAATGGCCGTGTCGTAATTCGAGGATACTTTGAAACCCCGGCGGGCAAGTTCCCGGCGGTCTTCGAGGTCGGTGCAGCCATCCTTTTTCCGAAGGCAATCCAAAAGGAAAGCGTACTCATCCTTGCTCGGCACCACGGCCACGTCGCCGAAGTTCTTGGCTGCTGCCCGGATGAGCGAGATGCCGCCGATGTCTATTTTTTCGATGATTTCGGCTTCGTCCTGCGTCTTGGCCACGGTCTCCTCGAAGGGGTAGAGGTCCACAATCACAAGGTCAATTTCGGGGATTTTATACTGCGCCAACTGCTTTTGGTGTGCCTCCTCACGAATAGCCAAAATGCCGCCGAATACTGATGGGTGGAGTGTTTTCACACGCCCATCAAGGATGGATGGGTAGCCCGTCAAGCCCTCAACGGTTTTCACAGGCACACCAAGACCCTCGATAAAAGATTGGGTACCCCCCGTGGAATAGATGGTGACGTTGTGCTTGTGGAGTTCCCGGATGATGGGTTCGAGGCCATCTTTATAGAAAACGGAAATGAGGGCGGAAGTGATTTTTTTAGATTTCAAAGTATGAATCCAGTTTGTGGACAGCAGATTTTGCAACAGTTTGCGAAAGCCTAAAGCCTGATTTTTATGAATTTGTGGTTGTGAAAAGAAGGCTGCAAAGGTAGCTCGTTCCATTACATCGGCAAACGAAAATCGCCATGTTTATTTGAATAAAACATGGCTAGGCATTCAGTTGGAAACCTGACTTTTAGGATAGTTTGGTTGGTCAGAACCTTTTCACTCCTGTTACTTTGTACCCATGATAAAGAAGCTATGAAAGCTGACAATTAGGTTAGACAATCAGAAAAAACGAAACCACGCTCGACCTATTTTTCCTTCTTTTTTAACTTCAGATACCAAGCTGTGAAAACTTTGGGACTATTTCATACAGGATTTCGACGGCCCACTGACGCAAATCAGTGGGCCGTTTTTTTGTGCCCCGAAAATCTTTTTCAGGTTGTGGTTCTGCCCGGAAAGGATTTCCAGGCTACATCACCCCCAATTTCCCCAACTCCTGACGCAGCCCAGCTGCAGATTTGAAGTGGATGGACTCCATGCCCATCGCCCGGCCAGCCAGCACATTGCGGTGGTTGTCGTCAATAAAAATAGCCTCAGAAGGTGAAACATCGTAGCGGTCAAGCAGGATTTGGTAAAACTCAGGGAATGGCTTGCGGCTTTTTTCCACCCCACTCACCACGATGCCATCGAACCAATGAAGGAAGTCAAAAGTCTCCAAAGCAATAGGGAAGGTCTCCGCCGACCAGTTGGTGAGGGCGTAAAAACGGTGGCCATTTCCTTCTTTTAATTCTTTGAAAATATCCACTGTTTCCTGAATAGCACCGCCGAGCATCTCCCGCCAGCGACCGTAGTAGGCTTTGATTTCAGTTTCCCAGTCGGGGTGCTTTGCTAACAGCAGGTCGGTGGCTGCTTGGAGGGAGCGGCCAGCGTCCTGCTCTTCGTTCCAGTCGGAGGTGCAGATATTTTCGTAAAAAAAGCGCTTCCGGGCAGGGTCGTCGAAGATTTCGTCATAAACATAGTCCGGGTTCCAGTCAATGAGGACGCCGCCAAGGTCGAAGATGATAGTATTCATATTTTAGTTATGAGGTGTTTTTTGAGGCGCAAAAGTAAAAGAATAAATTGCCAACGTACCTTTCTATACCTCACACCTTTTAACTCATACCTCTCAAAGCCTCCACTTCCGCCACTGTTTTCGGCACCGGTTTGCCCAAAACCCGATGCCCATCCTCCGTCACAAGTATGTTGTCCTCAATGCGGATACCACCGAAGCTGCGCCAATCTTTCAATGCACTGTAGTTGATAAAATCGGTGAATTTGCCCTCTGCCTCCCACTGGTCCATCAGCTCCGGGATGAAATACAGCCCTGGCTCCACTGTCAGTACGAAGCCCGGTTCGAGTGCCCGACCCAAACGGAGGTAGGCAGTGCCGAAGAGTTTGCTCCGCTTAATTTCATCGGAATAGCCCACGAAATCTTCGCCCAAATCTTCCATGTCGTGTACGTCCAGCCCAATCTGATGGCCGAGGCCGTGTGGAAAAAACAACGCATGAGCGCCCTGTGCCACAGCCTCGTCGAGGTCGCCTTTCATCAGGCCGAGCGATTTCAGTCCCTCCGACATTCGGCG
>JAHEAS010000837.1 GCA_024642645.1 Saprospirales bacterium
GCCAAGTACCCCCGCATGGCCAGCAATGCCGACAACGCACAGTTGACTTTCAATACCAGCGCCACGGACAACTATTACCCGGTTTTCAACAACCTATCCGTTTCAAGTTTGGTGGCAATGGAAAAAGGGCTTGTTACCTTGCTCAAAGACCGCCAAGATCCCCGACTTTTTCATTTCGCCGACCCCATTCAGGGCACAACGGCCAACGACTTCAGCAATTATGACGGCGTGGACGCTGGGCTCATCATTTCCGACCAACAGAACGCCGCTGTGAACGCCTCAAAAATCAATCGCCGCTACGTGAACGACGAAGTGGTCGAGCCGCTCATCCTGATTGGCTACTCGGAGCAGGAGTTCCTGATTTCGGAGGCCATCTCACGAGGCTGGGCCACGGATGCCATTAGCGCCGGGGGGCATTACAACACGGGGATTAGGGCGTCCATGCAGTTTCACGGCATCGGCAGCCTCACCATCGAAGGATACCTGAACAAGGCTTTGGTAAAGTTTGACCCGAATATTTACCTGGAACAAATCATCACGCAGAAATACATCTCGTTCTTCATGCAGTCGGGCTGGGAACCATTTTTTGAGCAGCGGCGCACGGGCATCCCAACTTTCAGCGTGGGTCCCGCTACGCTCAATGGCGGCCAAATACCCAAGCGCTGGCAGTACCCACAAGATGAGTACGACAACAACGGCAGCAACGTGCAAGCGGCCGTGGCGAGGCAATATGGCGGGAACGATAGCGTGAACGGCGTGATGTGGCTATTGCAGTAAAAATTCTTATTTTCAGCTTGAAATATATCCTTTGCCCCTTAAACCAATATTTGTATTCATGTTTTCAACAATCGGCTATCACAATGAAAACCCCTTTATTCAGTGTTCTGCTCTTGGCATATTCTACGTTTGCGTGTGCCCAATCCCTCACCCCCCTCAACGCCCCGTTCACACAGGGCCAGATTATGCAGTTCGCCTACACGGGCGGCACCGGCTCGCCGCTCGATTGGATTGGCATTTATAAAACAGGGCAGGTGCCGGGCAATGTCGGCTCCACCGTCTGGCAGTACGTGCCGACGACCAGTGGGCAAGTCCAGTTCGACGGAAACCTCACGCCCGGCTACTACGACATCCACCTTTTTTGCTGCGATGGCTACACCAAGCTGGCCAGCTACAACAACTTTCTGGTGGCAGGCCAAGTGCTCAGCTCCCGGCTGAAGTTTTACAAGGACACGGATTCCATCCAAATCAAGTCTTTTGGGGCAAATATTGGGGACGAGGTGCGCATTTACCATGCCGCAGATTTTTCCAACGGAAACATCCTGCCAGGCGCCATGCCGCTGGCTGTCAAAACCGTCACGAGCGTCAACGCCAACTTGGAATCAACGCTCAAATTTGCCCCACTGGCTGTGACGGGCGAGTTCGTCGGAACGATTTTTTCGGGAAGCCAAATCAACGGCTTCGACCCTTTTGAAGTCAGGGCCGCCCCGGTCATGCCACCGGTGGTCACCCGCATCGGGCTTGGCTCCTGTGGCTACCAGAACAGCCCACAGCCGACCTTGGCCAATATCCTGACCCACGACATTGACTTTTTCCTGTACCTCGGCGACAACCTCTACATTGACACCTACAATGAAAGCGTGCTGCGGTCGGAGTACGAGAATTTTATCACCAAACGCACGGAATACCAGCAAGTCAGGTCAAGCGTGCCCGTTCTGGCCACTTGGGACGACCACGACTACGGCTGTTGCGACGAGGATGCTGACTACCCCTTAAAAGCCCAGTCACAGCAGATTTTCCTTGATTTTTTTGAAGAGCCCGCCAACTCGCCACGTCGTACGCAGGAGGGCATTTACACCAGCTACACCATTGGCGATGCTGGGCAAAAACTGCAGGTCATCATTTTGGATACCCGCTATTTTGAAGACGACAAGCGCCCGAACAATGGCTGCGGCATCAATGATTACTGCCCGTGGGACTCGCCTTCGGACAGCTTCCGAACGATAATTGGGCCGGCACAGTGGGCTTGGCTGAAAACGGTGCTCGAAGAACCTGCCGACCTCCGCTTGGTGGCCAGTAGCGTCCAGTTTTCGAGCAGCTACCACGGGTTTGAGAGCTGGCGGCTGTTCCCGCACGAGCGGAAAAAGTTTCAGGAACTGGTGAAGGAAACGGGGGCCGAGCACCTGTTCCTCGTCTCCGGTGACATGCACTATTCCGAGGTTTCCCGCCTCGACGACAATCCCGGCATGTACCCGCTTTACGATTTCACCTCCAGTGGCATCAGTGAATCGTGGCCGCCGGAGGGCAACCAA
>JAHEAS010000838.1 GCA_024642645.1 Saprospirales bacterium
AGCTGGTATTGCCCGGGCTCTCCGCAAACTCCCGGCGACTACCTGCAAGCGCCGTGCTCCAACTGCCGTCCGTCAGCAGCCCGTCAGCGATGCGCTGCATTTCGGCGATGCCCTCCCCGACGGACATGCCGGGGGCAAGGCCAGCACTGATGGTGGCGCTTTTGTAGCGGTCGAAATGGTAGAGCACTGGCGGCGAGGTTTCTTCCTCAATGTTGACGAGGTTGTCAAGTGGAATGGGGTCGCCAGCGGAATTTCTGACGAAAATGTTCTTCAAGTCGGTGGGGTCGTCCCGGTCGCTGCGGGCCACTTGGCCTATGACTTGGTACTGCTTGCCGCTTTTGATGAAATAGCCGAGGCGACGGTTGGAGAGGGCGAGTTGCAGCGTCTCGCTCACGTCGGCCACGCTGACGCCCATCTGGGTGGCCTTCAGGCGGTCAACCTGGATATGGAGTTCCGGTTTGTTGAACTTCAAATCCGAGTCCACGCCTTGGAAAACGGGGCTTTGGTTGGCTTGGTCCAGGAATTGCGGGAGCACTGTTTTTATCTTCTCGAAATTGTTGTTTTGCATGACGAACTGCACTGGCAGGCCGCCCCGGCGGTTGGCAGAGATGGTTTGTTCCAAAATAGGGAAAGCTTTGCCTTCGGTAAATTTGCCCATGTCGCGCATTACCATGTTCACAACGTCCTCCTGGGAACGCTGCCGCTCGCTAGGCTCGGTCATCACCACCCGCACGAATCCTTGGTTGACAGAGCCAGAACCGAAAAAGCCGGGGGCCGTCACGCTCATCACCACCTCGTGTTCCGGCACGGAGTCGAGCATGAACTGTGACATCCGGTCAATGTACTTGTCCATGGCGTCGAAACTGGTACCTTCGGGCATGCTCATTTGGAGGCGGAACTGGCTGCGGTCTTCGAGCGGAGCTAGTTCGGATTTTAGCCCAGTCCCAATTTTATAAATGATGAAAAAACAAGCCAGGATGATGGGTACAGCCATCCAACGGATTTTCATAAAGCCCTGCAACAGCCAGTGGTACCCGCTTTCCATGCCTGCAAAAAAAGGCTCGGTCACCCGCCACAACCAGCCGTGGTGCTTGCCGCTCATTTTCACGTTCAAAACAGGTGTAAGCGTCAGCGAAACAAATGCGGAAATGAGTACTGCCCCAGCCACCACCATGCCGAATTCCCGGAACAACCGTCCAACGAAACCCTGCAAAAAGATGATGGGCAGGAAGATGACCGCCAGTGTGATGCTCGTGGCAATTACAGCGAAGTAAATCTCTTTTGAGCCTTCCCGTGCGGCCTGCCACTTGTTCATGCCGCCTTCCATTTTCTTGAAAATGTTCTCGGTGACCACAATGCCGTCGTCCACCACAAGCCCCGTTGCCAGCACGATGGCCAGCAGTGTGAGGATGTTGATGGTGAACCCACTGATGTACATGATGAAAAACGCACCGATAAGCGAAACTGGGATGTCAATCAGCGGGCGGAATGCGACGAGCGCATTTCGGAAGAAAAAGAAAATGACCAACACGACGAGGCCGATGGAAAGCATGAGGGTCTCTTCCACCTCCGAGATGGACTTTTTGATGAACTTGACGGAGTCGTAGGCGATATTGAGTTTGATGTCATCGGGCACTTCGTTTCGGAGCTGGGCCACCCTACGGTAAAATTCATCCGAGATTTCGACGTAGTTGCTGCCCGGCTGCGGGGTAATGGCCACTGCAATCATGGGAACCATGTCCTTTTTCAGCACGGTCTCCTCGTTTTCGGGGCCAAGCACGGCGCTGCCAATGTCCTTGAGTCGGATGTCGCCCGCTGCGGTGTTTTTTACGATTAAATTGGCGAACTCATCCTCGGAGTTCAGCCTGCCGAAGGTGCGCACGGTGAGTTCTGTGGCGTTCCCGGCAATTTTGCCGCTGGGCAATTCCACATTCTCACGAGCGAGGGCATTGCGCACGTCTATGGGTGTGAGGCCGTAAGCGCTCATCTTGGCGGGGTCCATCCAGATGCGCATGGCATAGCGTTTTTCCCCCCAAATGTTCACGCTGCTGACACCTGGAATCGTTTCCATGCGCTCCACGAGGGTGTTGGTGGCAAACTCGGTGAGCTGCAATTGGTTGCGGATGTCGCTCTCCACGGTCATGGAAAGAATGGGCCCGGCGCTGGCGTCCGATTTGCTGACCACGGGAGGCCCGTCGAGGTCGGGGGGGAGGTTACGCTGCGCCCCGGCCACTTTGTCCCGCACGTCGTTGGCGGCGTCTTCGAGGCTGATGCCCAATTCGAACTCTACCGTGATATTGCTA
>JAHEAS010000117.1 GCA_024642645.1 Saprospirales bacterium
TGAAGTGATGCCAGGAGTAGAAGGCTTGATTCACGTATCAGAGGTATCTTGGGGCAACCAGCAAATCAATGCCAAGGATTATTTCAAAATGGGCACCGAACTGGATGCCAAAGTTGTTACCATTGACCGTGAAGAGCGTAAGATGTCTTTGAGCATCAAGCAGCTTACCAACGACCCATGGGAGGAACTCAGCGAGCGCTTCCCAGTAGGCAGCCGCCACAAAGTGAAGGTTAAAAACCTCACACAGTACGGTGTGTTTGTCGAGTTGGAAGACGGCATTGGTGGCATGATTCACATCTCCGACCTTTCTTGGACCAAGCGTTACTCACATCCATCCGAGTTTACTAAGGTGGGCGAGGACATTGACGCAATCGTGTTGGAAGTGGACAAGGACAACCGCAAGCTTTCCCTCGGCCACAAGCAGACGGAAGAAAACCCATGGGATACTTTCGAGAACGTGTTCCCAGTTGGTTCTTACCACGAGGGTACGGTAGTTCGTCGCGACGACCGGGGCGCCATCGTCCAATTGCCACACGGCTTGGAGGCGTTTGCTCCTATCAAGCACCTGAAAAAAGAAGACAACTCAACTGCCGAACTGGAGGAGTTGCTGATTTTCAAGGTGATTGAGTTCAACCGTGACGACAAGCGCCTGCTCGTTTCTCACTCCCGTTACCTCGACGATATCCGTCGTGAAGCTGACGAGACCGTGAAAAAAGAGAAGGACAAAGAACATGAAGAAGTCCGTCAGACGGTGAAGAAGCAGCAGTCCACAGTTGTAAGCTCTACGCTTGGCGACTTGGATGTATTCAGCCAGTTGAAAGAACAATTGGGCGATGCAACACCTCCACCTCCACCTCCACCTCCACCTGCCGCAACGAAAGCTAAAGCCTCCACGAAAAAGGCCAAAGCCGAAGCTGCTGAGGAGGTTGTGACTGAGGCTACTGAAGAAGTTGTTGAGGCTACGACTGAAGTTGCCGAAGAAGCACCAGTTACTGCTGAGGAAGCTGTAGTTGAGGCTGTTACTACTAATGAAGCTACCGCTGACGAAAGCGAGGAAGCATAAGTTTTACAAAAGTTATTTAAATGATAATCCCCGGTTCGGCATTCCGAATCGGGGATTTTTTTTTCAAAGAAGAAGGGGAGACAGAATCGTCGCTCCATCTCCCCCTTTATTTTTTGCCTAGCGTTAATGTATTACTTCAAAAACTCAAGACTCTTTTTCACAAAAGCACTTAATTCTGCGCCTTTTAACATGCCCTGATTGAGTAATGCGAGGTCGAGCAAGTGCTTGCCAAGGTTGTTGCGCTCATCACCTTCCGGCAATTTGAGGAGCTTGTCTGCAACATAGGGGTGGTTCGAGTTCACTACAATATTGTACATGTCGCCAAAGTCGCCCATCATGCCCATACCACCACCACCGAGCGCCTGCATTTCCTTCATCCGCCGCATGAACTCTGGTCGGGTAATTTGCACAGGTTGGTCGTTTGGTGAAAGTGGTTTCAGCATGACTGAAGGTCCTTTTTTGTCCTTTACAAGTTCCTCGAATACTGTCTTCACGGTTTCTTGCTCTTTCTCGTTGAGCACACTTTCTTGTTTTTCATCCTTTTGAACCAAGTTGTCAATGGTGTCAGAGTCCACTCGGACGAAGGTTACATCCTTCAATTTTTGCTCCAAGTGCTGCATGAAGTGTGCGTCAATTACGTTGTCAAACTCCAGCACATCGTAGCCACGCTCCTTGGCGGCTTCGAGCAGATTATGGTGTTCTTCGGCATTGTGGGTATAGAGGATCACCGTGCGCTTGTGTTTGTCTGTTTGCGCTTCCTTGACTTTTTTCTCGTATTCTTCAATAGTGAAAAACTCATTGTTCACGTTTTTCAGCAGTGCAAAATCCACAGCTTTTTCATGAAATTTTTCATCGGAAAGCATGCCGTATTTCACAAAAACGCCCAAATCCTTCCATTTATCCTCAAACGCCTTCCGGTCCGCTTTGAAGAGGTCGTGTAACTTATCTGCCACTTTTTTGGTGATGTAGCCAGTTATTTTCTTGACGTTGCTGTCGCTTTGGAGGTAGCTGCGGCTAACGTTCAGCGGAATGTCCGGCGAGTCAATGACACCGTGCATTAAAGTAAGAAAGTCCGGTACGATTTCCTTTACCTCATCGGTAACATAGACTTGGTTGCAGTATAGTTGGATTTTGTTTTTCTGTACTTCCATTGAATTGCTCAATTTTGGGAAGTACAGGATGCCAGTCAAGTTGAACGGATAGTCAATATTAAGGTGTATCCAGAACATTGGCGACTGGTAGCTGAACGGGTAGAGTTCCTCGTAAAAACCGCGGTAGTCATCGTCGGTAAGTTCGTTCGGTTGTTTTTTCCAAGCTGGGGCTGGGTTGTTGATGATGTTGTCCACCTCTATTTCCTTGGACTCCTTCTTTTCACCCTCACCTTCCTCCAAATTTTCTTTGCGGGTACCAAACTTAATAGGTACTGGCAGAAATTTGCAGTATTTTTTCAACAGTTCCTCAATACGGTTGTCTTCCAAAAACTCCTTGCTGTCTTCGCTGATATGAAGGATGATGTCCGTGCCGCAGTCTTTTTTCTTGCTGGATGAAATGCTGAATTCTGGGTTGCCGTCACAGACCCAAGTTACAGCTGGGTCATCTGTACGCCACGACTTGGTTTTCACTTCCACCTTGTCTGCTACCATGAAAGCGGAATAAAACCCGAGACCGAACTTTCCGATGATGTTGTTCTCACCTTGGTATTTATCGACAAACTCTTGGGCACTTGAGATGGCTATTTGATTTAGGTATTTGTTCACCTCTGCTTCGCTCATTCCGATACCCTTGTCACGAACGGTGAGGGTACCCTTTTTCTTGTCAACGATGATTTCGATGGTGAGGTCGCCTGCTTCACCTTGAAGCTCCCCTCGAGATGCAATAGACTTTAGTTTGGTGGTAGCATCAATGGCATTTGCGACAAGCTCCCGGAGAAAAATCTCATGATCGGAGTAAAGGAACTTTTTAATGATGGGAAAAATATTTTCCGACTGGACAGAAATATTGCCTTTTTGCATAGTTGTTATTGATTGTTTAATAAGGTGTTGTGAATGAAAACTTGTGAGGCATACAAGCACCCAAGTAATATTTTTTTCTAGCTAGTTTCATGATGCATAAAATGGTATCTCAAAGCACGTGCCATGGGGTTTTGGCTGACAAAATGACTGCTTTTATTGAAATTTTTAAAGATGAGAAATATCTAACATTGTTTGCAAAGCATATTTAACCCACATTATCAAAGTCACAGTTTCGTGCAAAAGCGGTTGAACGGGCATTGCTTTTGCCTGTATCATTGTGCCGTTGTTTTGATGAAAAAAATCAAAAATTATGGTAAATACAGCTAGGCATATCCATGGGTTAATTGAAACAGAGTTCAGTATGAATAATACCATACAAATTCATGGGCACAAAGTAAGGGACTTAATAACTAAGTTTTTTTACCGTGAAAGTCATCTGTGTTTTCACATTCTATTGCATGTGGATGGAGGAGAAACAGTTTTCTTCCGAGAGTTTATGGATTATGCGGAGTACAAGAAGGCTTTCAGTGATTTACAACAGGCTAGGCTCAATAATATAATCATCAACATACCGAAAAAAAATGCGGCAGCAAACAATATTGCTGCAAAAGTGGCATGATTTTCGGTAAAGTATGAACGATTTCAAAATTAAATTCGGATTCAGCCTATATCCCTCCCACACTGAGTTTTGATTCCGAATGTACGCCCCGCTTCCCTAAAACCGCCCGATTTGAATTCATAACTATATACCCAGTAAAGATAAGGATGAAGCCAACCCCGGCTTCCGTGCAGGCATCTACGAAAATCGTTTGCCTGAGTCCAAAGATGTTTCGAGGCAGAAGTGCCTTGGGACAGTGAGTGAGACCAGTTCGTTTGGGGGGTAGAGCTGGTCTTATACTCACTTTTTTTCAAAAAAGGGCATCGACGTAACCCGTCGTTGCCCTTTTTGAATTTTATCCTTTTAGCTTCTCGTTGGCGGCATGCCGCACAGCATCTCGCTGGGTTTTCTTTTCCAAATTTTTCCCCATTGCTTCCGTCAAATTCACACCAGTTTGGTTCGCCAAACAAATGAGCACGAATAACACGTCTGCCATTTCGTCCGATAAGTCATCTTTGGCAGTGGTCTCCAATTCCTTTGTTTTAAAAGATTGTTCACCGTAAAGCCGAGCCATGAGCCGAGCCACTTCCCCAACCTCTTCCATCAAAATGGCCGTATTGGTCAGTTCGCTGTAATAGCGAACCCCGACGGTGTTAATCCAATTATCAACCGTTTTTTGTGCATCTGCTAGTGTCATAGATTTGAAGTAATAAATTAAGCAAAAAGTAGGTGGCGAAGCAACGTACTATTCGATTGCCTCAAGCCTATCGAGAATCTCATCCAACTCTTCAAATGACTTAAGGCCCACCTTTTCCTCTTCACCCCCTGTCAGGCTCAAGCCTTCTGGTTGCAAAGATTCTAGAACTTCACGAGTATTTTCCGGTTGGAAGTCGAACGCTAAAATCACCTTGTATTTAGCGAAAAGACTTTTCAAAAAATTCATAGAAAGCGATTCAAGCGCTTGGAGAGACGCCCAATTGATGCCAGCTTTCGTAAAATCTAGCAAAAAATAGGTAGCGCAATGTTCAAACGCTTCAAAATGAGCAAGCATCTCGGCTTCCTTCGATTTGGGTTCAAGTATTACCTCTTTAAAGATGGTTAGCCCTGACAATTTTTCTACCTCTGCAACTGGGGTGAACATGCCTACCTGCACGGCATCGAAATGCAGGAAATCGTTGACCTCCATAATTTCCTTGGCATCCGAGAAATCAAACTCGCCCACTATCTTCACGCCATCAACCCACTCGGAAATAGCCTTGGCCTCCATGGGCGAGATGGATGACGTTGGGCTTCCGCCAAATCGAAACCCAAGCCATTCAACACCACGGGCTGCAAAGTACCGGGCATCGGTAAGACTGTTGACGGCACTTGCCTTAATTTTTGGTTTTACCATTTTCTTGAAATAGTTAACTTGTTGCGCAAAGCTAAACTGCAATTCTATTAAAAAACAATGACAAAGGATTCCTATTTCGAGCAAGTGTACGACGTAGTACGCTGCGTGCCTCCCGGAAGGGTGACTACCTACGGGGCCATTGCCAGTTTCTTGACGCTCGGCTCGGCAAGGATGGCGGGCTGGGCGCTGAATCACTGCCACGGCATGTTGGATGTGCCCGCTCATCGTGTGGTGAACCGAAAAGGAGAACTCTCAGGTAGAAATCATTTCAACCCACCCTCTAGCATGCAGGAACGGTTAGAGGACGAAGGGGTGAAGGTAGAAAACGACCAAGTAGTAGAGTTCAAGGAACTGTTATGGAATCCCGCCGACCATTTTTAACAAGCTGCCAAAAATGTGGCCACGGCATTTTCCACCGCTTTTTCATCGAAAAAAACGCCTTGAAGCCCAGTAAGCTTTTTTGCCTCCAGGATTCCTACCCCCAAGTTCAATGCATTTTGTTTTTGAGTGTAAAACACATTTTCTCGCAAAAATTTCGCTGCAAGGTACTCCTGTTCCGTTTGTCCTGGCGTAGGAATAAGCAGGGCTGGCTTTCCAAGTCGAGCCAAGTCCATCACCGTACTGTAGCCCGAGCGTCCGATAAATACACTGCTCTTAAGAATTGCTTGCTGGAGTTGCTCACCTGTCATTGAGGCTACGATTTCGATATTTTTTGAAATCAAGGCGGAGGCTTCTCTTTGTTGTCCCGGCCTGCCTTGGACTATTAGCATTTGGCCTTCTAGATGCTCGGCCTGTTCAATAATTGCCTTTTCAAGCCTAGTTCGCTGTGGCTCTGGACCAGAAAGCACGACAATGGCATCGTATCGCTTGGTGGCAGCATTGCTTTTTTCCAATTGAGAGAGTGCGCCAATGTACTTAGCCTTTGCCCTCAACCGAGGTTTGATTGGGTGGGAAAGCTCGCCTGACAAGTTCTTTATCGATGCCACATCTGGAATCCAACATTCATCGAACTGTTTGACAATTAGGTGGTTGAGGTAATTAACCGCTCTGTTTGCCAAAAAAAATGGTACTTGGATATTTACCTGATGCGTGAGAAATATACTGCGCTTCTTTGAAGCAAAACATCCAAAACGGTTATCGGAGATGATACCATCTATACCTTGGCTTTTCACAAGGTGTCGCAATAAACGGTGTTCCAGCCAGATGGCTCGAATGATTTTGGGCAACTGCCAAGCCATGTTCCAAGTCATGGACTGTGCTTTGTATTTAACGTTGTAACCGGGCAGCTCAAAACTGTGCAGGTCTGGGAATGTTTGCCGAAGCAATGCCAATGCGTCACCGTCGGAGGCGAGTACCACGATAGCCCCTTGCCGATGCAATTCCCGAATGAGCGGGATACAGCGAGTGGCATGCCCAAGCCCCCAACCAAGCGGGGCCACAAGGATTTTTATCGATTGGCTCAAGGATTTAGCTAAGTTTGTGCTTTATGTAAAACAAGCATTGGCTATGAAATTACTACGTTGGCAATCAATCCTGCTTCTTTTTTTTGGCTGTTGCCTGCTGTTGGCAGCTTGCCGGGCAAGTGATTGTACCTGTCCATGAAACGAAAAAGGGGGCTGCCCCCTTAGGAAGCAATCCCCTTCTCCGTACTTTCTATTTCAATTTGGCCTTAGTTCAATCTGATTTCGTCGTCTGTATTGTTAAAAAACTTGTACTCCGAAACTTGATAGCTATTGTCCGCTTTGATGTTTATCCATTTATAGTATTTCCTGTACCACTTCATCTGCATATTGGGCAGTCCTTTTTTCAAGAAAGCCTGCACAAATGGGTGCGTCTTGAGTATCATCTTGCCTTTGGCTCCCGAATCCAAAATGAACTTCAAATCCCGCTCGATGAGGTCTGTTACTAAAACAGAAGGGGTAACCTTTCCAGTGCCATTGCAGGCGGGGCATTGTTCAGCAGTATTGATTTTCACTTCCGGCCTTACCCGTTGGCGGGTGATTTGCATCAGCCCAAACTTACTCAACGGCAAAATGGTGTGCTGGGCACGGTCTTTACGCATGGCATCACGCATCACTTTGAAGAGTTCCTTCTTGTGTTCGTTGTTCCGCATGTCGATGAAGTCAATGGTAATGAGACCACCGATGTCTCGCAGGCGCAGTTGCCTTGCGATTTCCTCTGCCGCCTCCACATTGACGTTCAGCACTGCCTCTTCTTGGTTGGTACCAGTCATTTTATGACCGCTGTTCACGTCAATAACGTGCATTGCCTCTGTTGACTCAATGATAATGTAGGCACCACTGTTCAAGGTGGCAGTTTTACCAAAGGAGGATTTGATTTGACGGGTCACGCCATGTGTCTCAAAAATCGGCTTGTTCTTGTTGTGCAATGAGGCGATTTCCACTTTATCAGGGGCTATGTTGCCCAAGAAGTGGCGAATATTTTGGTAGAGCTGCTTATCGTTGACTACGATTCGATTAAAGGAATCGCTGAGGATGTCCCGCAGAATGCTCGTTGTCTTATCCAGCTCGCTAAGGAGCTTGGTAGGTGGTTTTGCGCCTTGGAGTTGGTTGAAGACATCCTCCCATTTGCTCTGCATCATGGCCAGTTCCTCGTTGAGGTCCTGAATGCGCTTGCCCTCTGCTGCAGTGCGCACAATGACACCAAAGTTTTTTGGTTTAATGCTTTCAATCAGCGATTTTAGTCGCTTGCGTTCTTCGGAATTGGCAATCTTTTTGGAAACGGCGACGATGTCCGAGAAGGGCGTAAGCACCAAAAAACGGCCAGGAATAGTCAGTTCGCAGCTTAAGCGAGGCCCTTTGGTTGAAATAGGCTCTTTAAGGATTTGCACTAAAATGGGCTGCCGCCTTGTGACGACCTGGTCCATTTTGCCTGTCTTAATGATTTCCGGCTCAATCTTAAAGTTGTCCAGAGCAGGAGAAGTTTGGCTGCCAGACAGTACGCTGTTGGTGTACTTTAGGAGCGATTTCAGCTTTGGACCAAGGTCTGTGTAATGGAGAAATGCTTCTTTTTTGTGGCCAATGTCCACAAAAGCAGCATTGAGGTTGGGCATTGTTTTGATGATTTTGCCCAAAAAAATGTCACCTACCGAGAAGTTGTTGTTCGTTTTCTGGTGGTGAAGCTCTACTAGCTTGCCGTCCTCCAGCAGCGCGATTTCTACTTCGGTGGGCGTAGAATTGATGATTAATTCCTTATCCACAATGGTTCATTTAAAACTCCTAACCAGGAGTTTAGCAGGAATAGCCAAGCAGGTACGTCCGCTACCGCAC
>JAHEAS010000839.1 GCA_024642645.1 Saprospirales bacterium
CCCCCCCCCCCCCCCGCTGCCGAAGAAGCGGTTCCAGAGCTTCTTGAACAGGCTGAGTTCGGTTTCGATATTGTCCACTTTCCGCTGCAACTGCTCCAATTCACTTCGAAGGTGGTTTTCGTCCTTGTAGTCGTGGAATTCTTTTGCGCCGATTTCCAGCACGGCAGCAATCCTTTCCAACTGCTCCACCGTCAGTTTGTTCTTGCCCAGTTCCAGTTTGCTGTAATTATTTTGGGACATGCCCAAGCGGAGCGCCATATAATCCTGTGAGTAACCTTTTTGCTCACGCATCCGGCGAATAGTTTCGAGGGTGGTCATGGGAGGGTGTGTTTAGTTTTGTGTTTAGCGCTATTTGGTTTGGTTTACAACCGTGAAAGTACAAATTTAGGTGCTCTCCAACCCTACTTTTACGAAAGTTTTTATCAACAGGCCTGACCCGATAAAAGTCTTCATCCTTAGCAAGAAAATACCGCTTTCCAAATTGAACACCTGAATTTTCATTCAGGGTTTGTTAAGGCATTTGGTTGTTTTCTGCGATTCCCCATCAAGGGATTTTTAAGCTGTATTCTCTAAAACCTGCACAGTGCGGGGCGGTAGCGTCGTGCTGTGTGCTAAATTATCATTCGCATGAAAAAAATATCATTTCTACGGTTGGCGCTTGCCATCTTTTTAATCTCAACATTTTCAATGACTGTAAATGGTCAATGTGGTTGTATACCAGGATACTTTTCTAAGTTTTTACTTCCAGGTGAAGTAAAAACTTTAAGTTCTTTTTTCCCAAGTGGCAACAGTGCTAGCGGCTTTTGCTTTTTCATGGCTGAAAATAGCCGCTTAATTATCGACAAAAATTTCACTTTTAGTTCTTGCAATTTTTGGCAACAAACAAACTCTCAAATCGAAATTAAGGACAATATAACTGCCACTTTTGCAGATGGCAGTTTGGTGGAAGATTGCTCCGGTGTTGGTTCTGGCGGTATTATGGTAGGAACAAACTCCAAGCTAAATGGGCCAGGATTAGCAATTCAAGGAAATGGAACCATGGAAAGAGCTATTTGGGCTACTACGAATTCCCAAGTAAATCTTTCAAACCCAGGTAGCCAGACTTACATATCCAATATTGTCAATTTTGGAGTGGATTGTAGCGATTGTGCTCAGATACGTGCTACGGATATTCTAATTTTCCAAGCAAATGTCCCTATAATCATTCTTGGAAGACCAAATATACACGTTGACAATTGTAGTTTCACTGGTATCCAAGGCGGTATCATTGCTAATTACGCTGCTATTAGCACTACCTCTCCACACTTGTATATCGCAAATTCATATTTCTATGTTGGCAACAATTCTGGCCCTTTCACAGGTAATGGCGCCATCTACTTGCGCTATTTTGGGGGAGGCATTGGCGGAGCAATGGGTTTTTCACCTTCTGCGATTACTGGCCCACCTGTTATTGACAATTGCAAGGCTTACCTATATAATATTGCGACAGGATACAATCTTGTTTTCTTAGATGGAGTTACTTTAAATAATAATGAAGCTAATCTACAAGGCAGCATTTCATCATCCGATATTCGACTTTTCGCAATTGGCGATTGCCCCAATACCACAATTACAGGGAATATAGCCAACGGAACTTCTGGTACATATAGTTATGCTTCAACTGGGCTAAGCCTATCTAATTCGCCAAATTGTTTGATAGCCAATAATACACTTAGAGAGGTAAGCTATGGAGTAAGAATAACAGATAATTGCTCAACACCCAACGGCTTCACGGGGAATCAATTCAATGGGAATCAACAGGTAGGGTTAACATTGGAGCCATATTCTACGCTTGGCGATCAAAAATGCATGACCAACAAATGGAACGGAACCTTCTCGTTTCTTGGGGCACAGAACTTAAGCTCGGTAAATGGTAATCAGTTTTTTGTGAAGGGTACTACCCCTCCTAATATGCCCACAACCAATCTGTTGAACTGGTTTATTGACGACCCACTTTGCCCAGAATTCGGTGGTGGCGATGAAGGGGAATTAAGAGGCAGTGAGGGGGTAGAAGTTGCCCAAGATGTTGATACTGGAATAAATATACATCCAAATCCAGCCTCTTCAATTTTTGAGGTCAGCTTGCCCAAGAACAACAACTCTGACTGTCTTGTAGAACTAACAGACTTGGCAGGAAAATTGGTTTTAAGCGCCAAGGTGTCATCAGGAGTTGAACGTATGGGTATCAATGTTGACGCACTTTCATCTGGAATTTACTTGGTTCGGATATCAAATGATAAAATTAAGCACCT
>JAHEAS010000118.1 GCA_024642645.1 Saprospirales bacterium
AAAAACGGGCACAGCCACGGATGAAAACGGTGCCTTTTCCCTCCAAACTCTACCCAAAGGCAATTTTCTCGCTGAAATTTCTGCACTTGGCTATGCCAAAATCGTTCTTAAAATAAAAACGACGGATACAACGCCTTTGGAAATTTTGCTTTCTGAAACGGCAGTTGAAATGCAGGAAGTAATCGTCACGGGTGTTTCCTCCTCCACAGAAAAAACGAAAAACCCCGTGCCGGTAGCTCAAATGCGCAGAGATATGCTGCTCCAAAATACATCCACCAACCTGATTGACGCCCTTTCGAAGCTACCCGGCGTGAACCAGGTGAGCACGGGTACGGCCATCTCAAAGCCTGTGATACGGGGGCTTGGCTACAACCGGGTGGTGGTGCTGCGCAATGGCATCCGCCAAGAGGGCCAACAATGGGGCGATGAGCACGGTATTGAGTTGGACGGAAATGATGTGGAGAGGGTGGAAATTATAAAAGGTCCCGGCAGTTTGCTCTATGGCTCCGATGCCATGGCCGGGGTTATTAATTTCTTGCTCCCCCACCCCGGTGCCGAAGGCACCATGATAGCCGAGGCAACCACCGAATACCAAACGAACAGCAATCTCGTGGGAACATCCGTGATGCAAGCAGGCAATTTACGAAGTGTTCACTGGCAGGGACGAGGCACCTGGCAGCGGAATGGTAATTTCCAAAACCCTGTTGACGGTTATGTGCTCAACAGTGGCTCGGAGCTTTATGCAGGCAGTGGTTTTGTTGGCATTAATCGAAATTGGGGGCATTCGCAGCTACATTTTAGCACCTACAACCAACGCATCGGCATCCCGGAAGGAGAGCGGGATTCCCTTGGTAACTTCATCGGACTTGTCGCAGTGGAAGGTTCAGAAGCAGAGTGGAGCTTTCAGGACATCGACCTAAGCGGCTGGCAAAACAGCATCGGCGTGCCGTTCCAGCGGATAAACCACCAGCGGGCGGCTTGGTCAAACACCGTTTTTTTTGGAGAATCAAAACTGAATTTCAACTTGGCTTGGCAGCAGAATCGCCGCCGGGAATTCGGAAACGTGCTTGACCTAGGCGACACCGAACTTTATTTCAAATTGAACACCTACAACGCCGACTTGAAATATTTTATCCCTGAAAAAAACAACTGGAAACTCGCCCTGGGCCTCAGTACCCAGCACCAGACGAGCAGTAATTTTGGCGAAGAATACCTGATTCCAGCTTACCAGATGACCGACGGGGGAATTTTTGTTTTTGGTCAAAAAGAACTCAACCGTTGGTTTTTCAGCGGTGGCCTAAGGTTCGACTACCGAAAGCTACACTCCCAGGAATTGTTTTTGGATGAAAACGAAGAACCTGTTCCGCCGATAGACCCCAACGCCGAGGAGAAGTTTGCCGGGTTCGACCGTAACTTTGTCAACCTGACCGGCAGCTTTGGGCTCACCTACCAAATCAGCAAGCCGCTCGTCGCCAGGTTGAACCTGTCGAGGGGCTTCCGCTCACCAAACCTAGCCGAACTGGGCAGCTATGGCCAGCACGAGGGAACTTTCCGTTACGAAATCGGCAATCGAAACCTGAAAGCCGAAACCAGTCTCCAAGCGGATGCTGGAGTAACCTACTCCGGCGACCACGTTGTACTCGACGTCAGTGGTTTTTACAACAGTATCCAACATTTTATCTTTTTGGAAAAGATGAAAGGTAGCAGCGGCGATTCACTGGTTGACGGAACGCCAGCTTTCAGGTTCGTGCAGGGTGATGCCGCACTGTACGGTGGCGAGGTTAGCCTCGACCTCCACCCCCACCCATTTGATTTTTTGCATTTCGAAAATGCATTTTCCTACGTCCGTGGCCGACTTCGGAACCAACCTGATTCCTTGACTAATCTGCCCTTCATGCCACCTGCCAAATTGCAAAGCGAGCTTCGGGCACAGTTGCAGAAGCCCTGGAAATCCCTGCAATCAGGCTATGTGAAAGTGGAAGGCGAATACTTTTTTAAACAGGGAAAAGCTTATACAGCCTTTGATACAGAAACACCCACTAACGGCTATTTCCTGCTGAACGCTGGCGTCGGTGCTGATTTTATGAACAATAAAAATGTGGTGATTTGCCGGCTGTTCCTTTCCGCTGAGAACCTACTGGACGCAGCCTATTTCAGCCATTTGAGTCGATTGAAGTATGCGCCGGAGAATCCAGCGACTGGTATGGCGGGCATTCGTAATCCGGGGCGGAATTTGAGTGTAAAGCTAGTAGTTCCGATTGGGATAAAATAGGAAAAGGCACGGGCACGAATGGAGACCTTCCAAGTTTGTGAAACTTGGAAGGTCCTCTTCAAAAAAGTATTAGGCAGCTTTTTCGAATCCCAGCACCACCCGCTCAATGATATCGCAGCACTCGTGCAACTGCTCCTCCGTCATCACCAATGGTGGCGCAAAGCGGATGATATTGCCATGAGTCGGCTTGGCTAACAGGCCATTTTCGGCAAGCTTAACGCAAATATCCCATGCGGTATGGCTGTCCTCATCGTCATTGATGACGATGGCATTGAGAAGGCCCTTGCCCCGCACCAGCGTTACGAGGTCGGTCTTCGCAATCATGCGGTTCATGCGCTCCCGGAACAGGTTGCCAAGACGCATGGCATTTTCCGCCAAGCCTTCGTCTTTGATGACTTCAAGAGCTGCAATGGCTACAGCACATGAAAGCGGATTGCCGCCAAAGGTGCTGCCATGATTGCCGGGCTTGAGGGTCAACATGATTTCGTCGTCGGCCAGTACAGCGGAGACAGGGTACACACCACCAGACATTGCCTTGCCCAAAATCAAAATATCGGGACGGCTCTCGTAGCGGTTATCGCAGCTTTTTTCACAATCACAGTTGCCGCAGACGGCCAAAAGCTTGCCCGTACGAGCAATGCCGGTCTGCACTTCGTCCGCAATGAAAAGCACATTGGCAGCTTTGCAGCGGCGGCGGACTTCTGGGAGGTAGCCTTCATCTGGCACAAAAACGCCTGCCTCGCCCTGAATTGGTTCGAGAATAAACCCAGCCACTTTAGGGTCTTTGAGTGCCTCGTCCAGTGCCGCTAAGTCATTGTAAGGAATGATTTCACTGCCGGGCAGGTAAGGACCAAAGTCGGCAGTAGCACCAGCATCCATGGAAGCAGAGATAATGGCTTGGGTTCGACCATGAAAATTACCAGTGGCAAAGATGATTTTAGCTTCTTGCTGTGGAATGCCTTTTACCTGGTAGCCCCATTTTTTGCAGAGCTTCATGGCAGTTTCCACGGCCTCGGCACCAGTGTTCATGGGCAGCACTCGGTCGAAACCGAAGTATTCGGTAACGAATTTTTCGTAAACGCCCAATTGGTCATTGTAAAAAGCACGTGAGGTCAGCGTCAATTTTTCTGCTTGTGCTTTTAAAGCATCAATGATACGTGGATGACAATGCCCCTGGTTCACAGCCGAGTAGGCAGATAGGAAATCGTAATAGCGTTTGCCGTCAAGGTCCCAAACAAACACGCCTTCGCCTCTATTGAGCAAAACGGGCAGCGGGTGGTAGTTGTGGGCGCCATACTTGTCTTCGAGTTTCATGAGTTCGGCTGCGCCGAGGTGGGTTGCTTCCTGTACCATATTCTTCAGTTATAAGTTGTGAATCGTGAATTATGAGTTATTCTTACCAAGTCTAAAGGAGATGCTGCTCAAATTCCACTAAAAATAGTTGATTTCTGCAAAGGTAAGGGGGAGAATCCGTTTGGGACAATCTTAAGGAAAAAACGGGTCACTGTATCAAAAGAATCTCTCTATCAAGATGAAATCTAAATAAATTGCACATCTATGACGATTTATCAAGTTTTCGGATATACTTTTACGCCAAGGTTTACAAAAACACCTAGATGAGTAAGCAAAAACAGTATTTCCAAGAAGATGGAGGAACGCCTACCAATCCTCACCGCCACCTGCCGTTTTGGCTACCTGTCGTGCAATCCAAGGAAAAGAAAAAATGCTGTAAAAAACACAAGGAAGGCAAGCGTTGCAAGAATTGCCCAAAAAGGTAATAAAAATGGTCATTGGGTCACTGTTTGGCCCAACTAGTCACAATTACAATTACCTACTTTTTTAAAGTAAAAACCCTTGACACATTGAAGCCAAAATGTACGCCACCGTTGCGCCAGTCGCCAATGGTTTCGCCGATATAACCTTTTTCAATCATAGAGGTGGAGTTGGTGAAATGCAGTTGGAATACATGCCCACCTGTCTCAATGTCAAAGCCAATACTGAGTGAGTTCCGATACCCGTCCGCCAATTGATTTGGCAAAATGTAAACGTATTCGGCATTGAGGGCAACCCGCTTGGTGAGTTTCTGTCGCACGGCTACGCCAATCGCCAAAACATCGTTGCTTTCAGCTTTGGTGCGTACAAGGTTGCGATGAACGAGCGAAGGGGAGAATTGGATTGAGAATCGTTCGCTAAACTTCCTTCCCAACAGCAATTGAAATGTGTAGTATAGGCGGGAGCTGGTGTAGTTCTCCCTGTCAGGGTTGGCCCAAGGGATAGTCTTGATGGCAGTGGTAGCCAGGAATGCAGCAGTGATGGGCATGACCTTAGCCCCATTACTTTGCCGCAAGAATTTGTATTTCAAAAAACCATCGTACGTTTTTTCATAACTACTGCGCCCAAACCCCACGGTAAAGCGGTTCGTAATACCGTAATCCGCTCCGATTCGGATTGATGCTTGGTCCAGTCCAAACAATTCGGAAGGACCACCATTGACAAAACCGAAGCGATGTGAAATCTTCACGTCCAATACCCCACCCGCTGTACTTTCGATGGAATGCAGGTTGATAACCCGGTTGGTTTTGAAAGCTGCCGTGGCAAACTCCGTCACTGGCTCGTCGTCACCGAGTAGCGATAATAGGTCGTCTTGTGCCTTCCCAATTGTCAGCTGCAACAAGCAAAAAAAGAAAATTCGAGTTCGCTTTTCCATTTTCAAATGCTATTTCTCTACACAGCGCACCAGTACAACGTCCATCAAAATACCTGTGCAAGTACATTTGAAGGTAACTTGTTCTCCAGGATTGAAGGTAGTGCGTTTGGGCGTGCTGAGGTCGTCCAGTTCGCAAATGACACCAGACATGGCATCGCCTGTTTCGAGGCTAACGCTGGTCTTTCCGTCAGTTTGGTTGGCTGCTCTTACCGAGCCTGTCACTTCGACAATTTTGTCGTTGTATTTAGTGTTGGCCTCCGCTTCGTTTGACTGAAAGGCAGCCAAAAGGTCGGTTGCAGAAATGGTCACATCAGATTTTGCACCAGCAATGTCTTGATGAGGTTTATTCCATTGCATATACCCGAAAATGCCTGCGCCAAGGATAAGAATCACGGTAACAATCAGTATTTTTTTCATAAAAGGTCAGTGTTTGAGACAGTTAAATTTAATTCAAGTTGCGGATAATTTAAGACTTGAGCTGGTTGATGGAGTTTATAAGGTTTATAAGGGTTGATTTTACCCTTAATTCTGTAAAGCGCCATCATTTACCCAAACTTCGATTTTCTGAATGTTGCAATCTACAAGCTGTCCCTCATTTTTTGGCATCTGCGAGTACCCAAGACTGTGCTTTATCGCTCCCAACAATTGTCCGCTGTCCACGTACTTCTTCAGGTTGTTATATCCTTCCAGTGTGATATTGCCGTTATTATTGGCGGCATCGTGGCATTTGTAGCATTTGCTTTTCAAGAGCGGCTCCACTACCCCGCCGTAAGTCACATTGGCAGTGTTGCACCCGAGCGTGGGGTAAAGTTCTTCTTCCACGTCGTAATAACAAGAACCAATGAGCCATGATGTCGCTAAGATGCTAATTAGAATGTATTTCTTCATCATAAAATCTGAATTGGTTTAGCGATTAATCACCCAACTTCCAACTTGCCCAAATAACGCTAATTATTTAGCACACCAGCATCAATCCAAGATTTGAACTTCGAAACTGTGCAGGAGTCCAGCTGGTTTCCACCTTTTGGCATGTTTGAAAAGTTATTCGACCAAGAGATTACGCCGTACAATTTGCCGTTAAGTGCCATTGTTTTAACGGCACTGTAATTTTCCAAGCTAATATTTCCAGCAGGTGTTGAACCGCTGTGGCACCCTTTGCAATGCGAATTGATAATGGGTTGAAGCGTCTGAGAGAAACTGACATTTACGGTATCGCATGCCCCGAAATTTGGGTTGCAACTGAGGTCTAGGGCTCCTTGCAAAATCCAATTTGCAATTATTTGAACTTGCTCTTGGGTCAATGGGGCATTGGGCGGCTGAGGCATTTTCTTGTCCGGGTCAGTTTCAGTAATGACCTCGTAAAGTTTTCCAGCATCTATATTAAAAGGTTCAACATCGGCGGTCTGCATAACGTTGGCGTAGCTATCCAAGATGACGCCATCCTCGTGCGAAGTGACATCGTGGCAGCCAGACTTGGCGCAGTTCGAAATCAGTATTGGCAATACCTGCGCCTCAAAATAAATAGAGTCTGGATTGCAGGGAATGCCCATTGGGAGGGTATCAACGACAATCAGAGTATCCAGCGTATCCGTGGAATCAATAGGCATGATTAGGTCATCCAGCAGCGGCTCGTGTTTGCAGGAAGTACCCAACGTCATTACAAATGCAAAAAAGTAGGCGACGCTGGCCAACAAAAAAACGGTTTGGATGGAATTTTTTGGCTTCATCTTTCAAAGGTAAGTCTGTAAAAGTTTGAGCCAAATCATTCTATTCTGAACGAGCAAAAACAATAGCCGATTGCGTAGTTTTGGACTTCTGACCACTGCCGTACAGGATATTGGTGATACATTTATCATGACTAAAACAACTTGGCATTCACTTCGGAATTGGCTGATACTTGTAGCCTTGCCATTGACTTTGGGAGGGGTATTTTACCGCTTTCTGAGGTCAAATCGTCCAGCAGTACTCGGTGCAGGACCAGCGCTTAGCTTTGTACCCCACCAGATGCTTCAATCCTTTCCCAGCCTGTTGTGGTCATTGGCTCTTTGCTCGGCAATGTTGATGATTTGGAAACCAAATCAAATAACCGGCCGCTTGTTGGTAACAGGATTCGTTGCGCTGATTTCCGTGCTCTTTGAGTGCTGGCAAGCCGCAAATTTTGGTCGAGGTACGTTTGACTGGAATGATTGCCTGTTTTCTTTGGCAGGCTGTTTGGTTTCAGCACTCGTTTTTCAAAAACTAATTCACCGTGAAAACCTCAACTAAAACGCTTATCTCAATTCCTGTGCTCGCCTTGTTCCTCTACCTCGCTTGGGCTTGCTCCTACGACAAGGATTACCCTTACCTCACCTTTGTTGAAATAAATTTTAATAACCGCTCGGACAGTTGCAAGGTCAAGGACATCGAACTCATCTACCGCGTGCGGCGAGACAACAACGACACGCTTCAAGTTTTCGGGGAAATCCTGCCCGGTGATTCGAGCTATTTTCAACCGGATGCACTCGATTTCCGCAAAATGAACTTTATCTGCGACTGCCCCGGCAACGTATTCCAAGACAGTCGGAATATACAGTTCGATACCATCGGCATCAACCGCATCGAATTTGATTGTGATTAAAATGGGGTGTTAGCATCAATGGTTCGTGATGAATTCGACATTGATTCTCCCCGATTACTCAGATTAAATGGTATCAAGATTTTACAAATCGAAATCAGTGAAATCAATGTAAAAAATTTCACGAAGTATGGGGAATACTGGGGTATTAGTAAATCAAGGTGAGCCATTCAACAAGGTGGCAATCAGGTTGCATTTCAATTGCTGCGGTTAATCCATTTCCTGTAAATCCGGCTTCACAAACGCCTTCCTCGCCTCCACGCTGGACATCAAATTCTTGGAATAATACTCCGCCCAAAGGTTTCTATCGGACAAGTTTTCGTCGAAAAGCAGGTCGTCCAAGGCATCTTGGTTCCAATAAATCCGACCATCGTCATCAGCGAACAACTCCGTGAGCGCCCACAGCCAAAACACGGTCATGGTTTCATGGTAGCCGTTATGGTCATCGTTCACGCCACCTACCGACTCGTTGTAGCGAAGCAGACGGGTGCGCATCTCCGACAAGGCCTTTTCGCGGTGGCGAGCTAGTAACCAAAGTCCCGTGATGAGGTGCGCTTCGTGTGTCCATTCTTCTTTAGGCAAAGTACATTCGGTGAAGCCTTTAACCAATTTTTCCGCATCGGCGAGTAGGTACAAAAAGTCGTTGTCTGGCATAAATTCAGGTAGTTGATTTCAAAAATTGAGTCCCAAAAGTAGGCGTTTTTGAGGGATGGAGTATGAGGTATGAGATATTTGCAGCCTACCCTCAT